>JAQVNT010000173.1 GCA_028702975.1 Candidatus Delongbacteria bacterium | reverse complement strand
GGGAGCGACATACGATGTGTATTCTTCTGACGATCCGAACAAAATATTCCCGGACGAATGGTATCTTGAAGCATCAGGTGTAACGGATCCGGACTGGGTCGACAACAATGTCTCTTCAGTTAGAGGGAAGTTCTACAGAACCGTTGTTGTTTATCCTTACTGATCTCAAGTTTTATTTATATTCATTTAAGCCCGAATTTTGTTCGAGCTTTTTATTCATGGTTGCCGGAAGCTTCCAGAACATCACTATACCGGCTATTCCGAATATGCTTCCTATTATGAGCATCATCCACGAGCCGAAGCCCGCGCCTGTTTCAAGAACGGCTAGATTATAGTCTTCGGGATTGTAGTAAACTGTTGCTGTCTCGCCGGGGGAATAGATGTTGACTATCCCGGCGGCGTGTCCCCTGTCGCTTGAGCCGTACTGCCCGAACGATACTCTGTCGCTGAAGTACCTTTTACCGTCTATTGTATATTCATACTCCACTTCCGCGTGATAAGTTGTTGACGACCCGCCGTTCGAACTCGATGAGGTTTTTCTGACTACTTCGGAAGATAGTATTTTGCCTTCAACGGTAGGCCAAGTCTCGCTTTTTTTGGCCATTTCCATATCGGATGAACCTTTCCAGAAAAGTCCGAAACCGACAGCGACGAATATCAGCGGGAATATCCTGCCGAAAAAGAATTTAGCTTTGGGACCGGGCTCCACAGTTTTTCGTGAAATATTTTGTGTGTTTACAGGTATATAGCTCATTTCGACCCCGTTTTTTGATAAATATACAAAATCTGAGTCTTAACGGTCAAGAAATTAATTGACTGTAAATCAACTCTTGCTTATATTGATAAAAAAACGGAAATGATACAATGACTGAGAAAGAAAAAGGCTACATACAGGTTTACACGGGCGACGGAAAAGGCAAAACGACCGCTGCTTTCGGACTTGCTCTCAGGGCTGCCGGAGCAGGCAAGAAGGTCTTCATCGGCCAGTTCGTGAAGGGAATGCACTACAGCGAGCTTGACATCATCCCTAAGATCCCGAACATAACCATCAAACAGTATGGGCTTGACTGCTTTATTTATAACGAACCTTCACAGGACGATATTGATGCGGCCAGAGCGGGCTTTTTTGAGATGAAAGAGATATTGTGCTCGGGTGAGTATGACCTTGTTATAATGGACGAGGCGAATATCGCGATTTATTATAAACTTTTTACATTTGATGAACTCAGGCAGGCTTTGATTTCAAGAGCTGAGCATGTTGAAGTTGTTATTACAGGAAGGAAAGCGCCTAAAGAGCTTATTGAAATGGCAGATCTGGTGACTGAAATGAAAGAAATAAAGCATTATTACAATAAAGGCGTTCAGGCGCGTATAGGGATCGAAAAATAATTCTATTTGCCGTCTGCGTCATTCGCAGCGGCTCTGTCATAACCCTCTTCGAGCTCGGCGAAAAGTTCTTTTACAGAAATGATCTTATCGATCCTGTAGGCGTTCGCCCCGCAGAAAGCGAAACCGTGCTCAAGATGACCCTGTTTGGCATTAGCGAGAGCCTGACCTATGCAGTACTGGGCTTTCTCTGCGGCGCAGCTTTTTAAACACAGCCACGGGCATGTCACTTTTTTTGCGTGTCCTTCTTCGATATCTTTTAAAAACCGGTTCTTAATTGCTCTGCCGGGAAGTCCGACCGGGCTCTGGATTATTACAATATCGTCCTTTGTGCATTTGATGTATTCATTCTTAAACTCATCCGTTGCGTCGCATTCGTGAGTGGCGACGAACCTTGTACCCATCTGAACCGCTTTCGCGCCCAGCTTTTGAATATTATAGATATCCTCGCCTGTATAGATGCCGCCGCCTGCTATCAGGGGGATTACCCTACCGTACTTTTCAGCGAAAGGTTTTATCTCCGCAAGCACCTGAGGGACCAGATTCTCAAGTTTGAATTCTTCCTTAAAAAGATCTTCTCTTTTGTATCCGAGATGACCACCGGCAAGAGGCCCTTCCACAACAAAAGCGTCAGGTATCATGCCAAAGCTTCTGTCCCATTTGCGGAGAATTATCTTCGTTGCAAGACCGGAAGATACGATGGGCGCAACCTTAACACCCGAACTTTTATATCTCTCAATACCTATTTCGTGCGGAACATCCGTAGGAAGACCCGCACCCAGAAAAAGTATGTCTATTTTTTCATCTACGGCTGTATTTATTATATCTTCATAGTCGGTCAGAGCTACCATCACATTCAAACCTATCACGCCTTTTGTAGCTGATCTTGCTTTTCTTATCTCGTTCCGTAACGCTCTCAGATTGGCTTCCTGATAATTTTTTTTAAAATCATCCTCCAAAAGTCCCGCACCCACAGACGCTATAACACCAATTCCGCCTTCTTCAGCCACTGCCGAAGCAAGTCCGGAAAGCGATACTCCGACTCCCATCCCGCCCTGAACTACAGGCTTTTCTATTTTCAGATCTCTAATATAAAACGGTCCCACAATACTCTCCTAAATTGTTTCCCTTTGGGTCATCGAAATATTTACCCGTTTTCACAAATAAAAAGATCGGTGATCTCTAACCACAAATTTAACGAATTTTACTCAAAAACACAATGTAATATATCATTATTTCGAAAGTATCTTAATGAACTTTTCCGCGAATTCGAACCTGTTCTCCCCGTAAGGTATTTCGACGGTCACCTTTTCTCCACCGTTCTCAAGCCTGATGTCATAGTTCATTTCGGTTATTTCCCGCGTCAAATTATCCTGAACTGTTATTGCTGTTTCCGTATTCTCGATCTCCTCGAGCTTTTCTATGTCGAAAGTGAATTTGATATCTTCTTTGGTGCCTCTTTCCGCCAGAGCGATATTTTTGATGAATATTTTTCCCGCTATTATCGAAAGATAAAGATTGTTGAACAGATTGACCACTTCCGGGGGCAGCAGACCGAACCTGTCCTTTATCTCTGCTCTTAATACTTCGATCTCATCCGTTTCGGTGAAGTTCATCATGCGGCGGTATATTTCGACCCTTTCGGCGTCCTCTTCGATGTAATGCTCAGGCAAGAACATCTGCGATTTGAGGTTGACCGCGGCTTTGATATATTTTGACGGTACTTTGATATGCCTCAACACTTCTTTAAATTCCTGCTCTTTAAGCTCAGCTACCGCTTCCTCAAGTATCTTTGAGTACATATCGAATCCCACATTTTCGATAAATCCGCTCTGCTCGCTGCCCAGAAGATTGCCCGCGCCTCTGATCTCGAGGTCCTTCATGGCTATCTGGAAGCCTGAACCGAGATCGGTGAACTCGGAGATCGTCTCTAGCCTTTTCTTTGCGGTCGGGGTGAGCGAATGAGGGTCGCCTGTGAGCAGGTAAGCGTATGCCTGCCTCGAAGACCTTCCGATCCTTCCCCTTAACTGATAGAGCTGGGAAAGCCCGAAATTATCGGCGTTGTTGACTATCATGGTGTTGACATTGGGTATATCGACCCCGTTCTCGATGATCGTGGTCGCTATGAGAACGGAATATTTTTTGTACATGAACTCGTGCATAACCTTTTCCAGCTCGGAAGGCTTCATCTGCCCGTGCGCGACGACCATGCTGACCTTGGGAACGATCTTTTCAAGCATCGCCTGTATCGAGTAAATGGTCTCGACCCTGTTGTGGATGAAGAACACCTGCCCTCCCCTGTCGATCTCCTTCATAATTGCTTCGTAAATTATATCGTTCCTGAAGGGATGTATGCCTGTGATTATGGGCAGCCTGTTGACGGGCGGCGTGTTGATAAGGCTCAGGTCGCGCACGCCAATGAGCGACATGTGGAGCGTCCTCGGTATCGGCGTCGCTGTTAAGGTCATGACATCAACATTGATCCTCATTTCCTTGATCCGCTCCTTGTGGGTTACGCCGAACCGCTGCTCCTCATCGACGATCAGCAGGCCGAGGTCTTTGAATATCACATCCTTTGAAAGCAGGCGGTGGGTTCCGACCACGATATCGACTTTACCGTCTTTTATATCGACAAGAGATTTGCTCTGGTCTGAAGTTTTCTTGAACCTCGAAAGGTATTCTATGCGGACGGGATATTTTTCCAGCCTGCTTTTAAAATTCTCGTAATGCTGATCGACTAAAATCGTTGTCGGCGCGAGGACGGCGACCTGTTTGCCGGACACCGCCGCCTTGAAGGCCGCGCGGATGGCGATCTCGGTCTTGCCGTATCCGACATCCCCGCAGATGAGGCGGTCCATAGGCATTGAGGCTTCCATATCGCGCTTAAAGTCTTCCGTGGATTTGAGCTGATCGGGCGTGTCTTCGTATTCAAAGGAAGCCTCAAGCTCCGTCTGCCACACTGTGTCTGAC
>JAQVNT010000172.1 GCA_028702975.1 Candidatus Delongbacteria bacterium | reverse complement strand
TTTGCCTTGATCTCATTTGAGCTGATAACCATCAGTGTATCACCCTGGTTCATCACCCTTAATCCGTCTGTTGAGATATCAAGAACTTTGTTGTTAGATGCGTCTTTGACTTCGAATAGAGTTTCCGAATAGCATGTTAAAACAAACAACAACGCAATCCATATTATATTTCTCATAACTCCCTCTTGAAATTTCTATCTTTTCTTCAATTCCTCGATCTCTTTCTGAAGAGCTTCGATCATTTCTTTTTGATCCTGAAGCGCTTTGAGCATAGGCGTTATCAGATTGCTGTAGCTGACCGTTTCAACTTCACCATTCTCGTTGTAGCTGACAAACAACTTGTTGATTTTATCTACTTCTTCGGCTACAAGCCCGTACTGCTTTGATTTCGATGCGTCAGATTTATAGTTATAATTAACCGGATTGAGCTCATAAAGCCAGCTCACATCCTCCATCTGACTTATGTTCTCCTTATATCTTACAGACGATGATACATATCCGATATATCCGCTGCTGTCAACAAAAAGATCCCTATTGGTCGTTCCAACTGCATAGTTATAAGTGCCGGGTGCGTATATAGAACCGTTTGAGTAAATTCTCAAACGGGATACATTCGCATTTTTATCAAGTATCCTGAAACTGCCGTCAGTTCCGGCTAATAAATCCCACCTGTTGACATTTGAAGTATTCCCTGCCTGAAGAGCAAAATACGCGTCAGTTCCGCCAGTGTTCTGTATCAAAGCAGCCGGCACAGCCGATGTTTCAACGATATGAAGTTTTCTTTCAGGCGCTGTAATTCCCAAACCTACTTTATCAGGAAAATAGTTGCCTATGCCCCCGTTTCCCCATCTGAAATAGCTTCCGTCAGACCAGATAGCCTCATCTCCTTTTACATAAACCTCATCGTACACTGACAGCGTTCCGGAAACTAAAGTGTTGCCGTTCTTTTTTACTTCGAAAGCATTTGACCTTGTATAGTCAGCGGAACCGTTACCTACGACGAACAATGGATCGGTATCAACCCATGTTGTCAGATCGCCTTCAAGCTTGTTATACCTGCCTATAACAAATGAATTATAAGCCTGAGAAGTTGTCATGATGTTCATAGCTGTTGAAAAGTCTCCGGTAGCTCTTACACCCTGCCCTATAGCGGTTGAATACCATCCTTCAGCTTTACTTCCGAATCCGATTGCAGTCGAAAGATCTCCGCTCGCTTCAGTAAAAAGCGATCCGAACGCTATTGAGTTGCCTCCGCTTGCTGTACACCCTACCCCCATAGAAAATGAACTATTACCTGTTGCTTTAGAAACATTACCTATAGAAAATGAAGGCGATCCTGTAGCTTCAGCTTTGTAACCGATTGCAAAGGAATTGCTCCCTCCTGATACTGATTCGGTACCCGACGCAAAAGAATTATCACCAGATGCAACAGACATGTATCCGATCGCTGATGCATACTTCCCCGATGCCTGACTTTGATAACCCGACGCAAAAGATGCCTGACCAACAGAATCCGGATCGGTAATTAACACATGACCTACTCTGAACGCGTTCTTCTGTTTATACCACAGCATAGTCGAGTCGTTTACAGTTTCGAAAATTTCCTCGTTTGAAATTTTCATAAGGTTACCGGATCCGGCTTTATTCGCTGAGATCTGATCGTTGACCTGGAAATCCCTGTTCAAAGTCGGATTTACATTGGCCGTAATACCTGTCTTGCTTATGCTGAAGATCTCGTCACTGTTGTCAGAAGGATTGTAGAAGGTCGCTCCTTCGTCTGTCGCGATTTCAAAAACTTTGCTCTGACTTTTTGTATCACTGCTTTTTACTGAAGAAGTAGTTGTGACGCTGAAAGATCGGGAAAGACCTTTTGATGAGTCTCTCTGAATATATGCCCTGATACCGTCAGTGCTAATCACCATCAGAGTGTCTCCTCCGTTGAGAACTCTCAATCCGTCTGTGGAAATATCAAGCACCTTATTATTCGAAGCATCCTTAACCTCGAATAGTGTTTCTGAATATAGTAACATAGCAGAAATCACTATGCAGACTGTCAGAATATTTCTCATACAGCCCCTCCTTATTCTTTATTTAAAATTCGTTTTATTTCTTCAAGCTCTTTTTTCAATTCTTTATTTTCCTTTTTAAGTTCTTTTACAGCTTCCACGAGAAGAGCTGTGATAGGAGCATACTGCATTGAAAAATATTCTCCTGTTTCATCAACTACTTCAGGTAATACTTTCGAAGTTTCTTGAGCGATAAACCCTATCCTGCGACCTTTTTCATGAGTATCGGGATCATTCCATTCATAGTAAACACCTCTTAGGCCGTTTACTATATCAAGAGAATTGTCAATAGTCACAATATTCTTTTTTAATCTTTTATCGCTCAAATTATTCCATGCGAAATCTCCGCCTGCTGTTCCATTTACATAGAATGAATAACTATTGGGATTGTCGGCTGAAGTACCGTCAACTACTATCGTTCTAGGCGAATCAAAAGTACCGTATAGTAGAGGTATTCCGGAATATCCGTTATTTAAGTGAAACCGGTTTGAGCCCGTTTCATTATATCCGGAACAGTCTCCGATGAAAATGTTTTTTACACCGGTCTCATTATTATATCCTGATGCTGTCCCAATAAAAACATTGTTTACTCCTGAAGTCAACTTATAGCCTGAAATATATCCCATTAATACATTGTTGTTTCCTATTGAGACATTTGTACCTGAATTATCACCTACCATAACATTTCTCGACCCAGTTTTAAGTGATTTACCTGAACTCTCACCAAACAGGCAATTATTTGAATAGCTGGTGGATAAAGTATCTATTCCGATACCGGCGTTATGTCCAAAAACGGTATTAGAATTCCCGTTCTTATTATTTAAACCTGAAGAATATCCGAAATAACAATTATTACTGCCCGCCGAACTAAACGCACCTGACGATAATCCGTAAAATGAATTGTGTTCGCCTGCTGTACATAAAAAACCGCTTCCGTATCCAACAAAAGTATTTCCGTAACCGGACGATTGCATCCCCGACTTATATCCTACAAAAATATTCCAATTAGCGTTTATACTGTTCTTTCCTGCCTCAGGTCCTATAAATATATTTGACGACCCGTTAATATTCTGCAACCCGGCTTCGGATCCGATAAAAACATTTCTTGAACCTGAAGCATTTGATACGCCTGAATTATTGCCCAGGAAAACATTTCCAAAGCCACTAATACTATCGTTATTTATACCCGCATTCAATCCGATAAAAATATTATCAGGGCTGAAATCTGTGTATTGACCTAATTGGGAAGTCATTGTTGCTGATTTTGCATCAACTTCAAGCGCATTTATAAGACCTTTTCCCTTAACAGAAGATGTTGTAGTTACACTGAATGACCTTGAAAGACCTTTCTGTGTAGTCCCTATATTAGCTCTGATCGCATCTGCGCTAATGACCATAAGCGTATCACCGAGGTTGAATACCCTCAGACCGTCGTTTGAAATATTAAAAACCGTGTTGTTAGAAGCGTCTTTGACTTCGAAAAGTGTTTCAGCAACGGTCAAGAATGACAAAACCAGTAGATAAATTATATATTTCCTCATAACTACCTCCTCAAGATTATCTCTTCATCATCTCTCTCAAATCATTGATCTGCTGCTGGAGAGTATCACAGGTATTTTCGAGTAAATTAATCTTCTCCTGCTGCTCTTTGATCGCCTGGATAGCGACAACGCTCAGACCTGCATAGTCCATAGTATATGAATCATCCTCTTCGCTATAATGAACAAATGACGGAAATAATTCTTTCACATCCTGTGCGATCAGTCCAATATACTTAGGCTCATCGCTCTTCTGAGAAGTGAAATTATATCTCTTTGGCTGGAGGAGCATTACTTTATCTAAAACATCTGCAAATTCTTCGATGTTTTTTTTGAATTTCATATCAGAAACAGATGTATAAACTCCGGATGTAATATCGAAACTACCTTTTTTTACACCATTGAATAATAACGCCAACTCGTCTGATGTGTACTGATATATATTCCAGGCATCTGTATTCCCGTTGTAAGTATTTTGAAAATATAGCCCATTCGAAGTACCTACAGGATGGATAATCGATACCCTTGATGTTGTAAAAGTCAGATCGGTATTTGGGAATGTTCCTTTTATCAAAGGGGTTGCAGTATTTGAGTTCGCGATATAAAGCTTATTTGAAAGTGTTTCATTATAACCTGCCTGAAAACCTAAAAATACATTTCCTGTACCAGAAGTGACTGAAAATCCGCTCTGATAGCCGAAAAAACAATTGTTGCTGTTGCTTGTTCCCCATACACCTTTTCCAGCTTGATAGCC
>JAQVNT010000006.1 GCA_028702975.1 Candidatus Delongbacteria bacterium | reverse complement strand
CTGAGAACGGTCAGAGCGTCATCGTGCATTTTGGCCTTAATATAATTCTCTCCCGCGAATATAAAAGCCGATCTTACCTCAGCTTCATCCTGATCTTCAACTTTTATCTGTTTTAAATACCTGTCGGCTTCCGAAGCGGCGGCTGAATGATCTTTCGCGCCCGCGAGCGCGTACGATCTTTTGAGCACGGTCGTCAGGTCTTCCGATATCTGCAGAGCTTCTCCGTAGCCGTCGGCCGAAGATCTCATATCGCCGTTGTAATACTGGGCGTCTGACCTGAGAACGAGCATGTTCCTCCGGTTCTCTTCCGGAATGTTCTTCTCTGCCGATATTATCTTAAGCGCTTCGTCGGCCTCTCCCGAAATTAAAAGTATTTCAGCATAATTCGTAAGCACGGAATAATAGTTTTTGTCCTTTTTTGAAACTGAGGAATATGTCTCTTTCATTATTTTTTTTGCTGATGCAGTGTCGCTGTTCCTTACAAGAAAAGCAGAATATTCCGTTCCGGCTGAAGATCTCAGCTCGCCTGTGGATGAATTGAACACATCCGAATATGTTTTTTCCGCAAGAGCCGTCTGATTTTCCTTTTCATAAACAGATGCCAGTATGAGCATTGCGCTCCCTGAAAAAGCATTCGAAGGATAATTTTTTTTGAGCATGAGGGCGTTCTCTTTAGCCTCTTCGGTCATTCCTGTTTCATAAAACAGTTTCACGGCCTTATAATAGCTTTCGGGAACTCTGGCAGACCCCGGGAAATAGTTCTTTAACTGAAGATAATATCTGGCAGCCTTCTCTTTTTCGTTCATTCCGCTCAATATCTCCGCGGTTTTAAAAATAGCCTGTTCGGTGTATTCTGAATTCGGGTACTCTAAAATAAGCCTCTGAAAGCTCTTCATTCCGCTCTCGACATCTCCAAGTCCGATATAGGATTCAGCAAGATGAGAAAGGACTTTGGGCGCGGACACGCTTGAAGGGTACCTTTCCAAAAAATACCTGAACTGCGTTACGGCCACATCATAGACTTTGTCGTTATAAAGTTTCATCCCGTAATTAAGGTTCGAGCTTTCATCCGACTGTGAATGACATAATATAGTAAAAAGAATAATTGAAAAAATAAAAAATTTCTTCATAAAAAACGACTCCCTATTATTTTCTTATCCAGATCGGGTTTGAATACGCCCTGTGCTCGTAATATTTTCCGTTCGAGTGAGTGGCCGATGTATAGACTTCCATTCTGATGTAATGATCTATACCCTCGGAGTTCAATTCGATCTTGTCATTGAATGTATATATCCTGTCAACAGGCTGGTTCCTGTAGAGTATCTTCTCTTCGAACCCGTTTATGAAGCCTCTATAGATAATTATACCTTTGATGGGGCCGGAGTATGCCGATGAAGTGATGAAGAACTCAGCCTCGATATTTTCACTTTCCGCACGGAATTCCGAACCGATATCGTAAATATTTCCGCCGTCGGTCACGCTGAAAAGGAGATGAGGCCCGTTGGTTATATATACCGCGCCTTTTTTAACCGAACTCATTATCTTTTCTTTCGATCCGCCGTCCGAGAAAACAACTGTTCTGCATTTTCCGAACAACTGCTTATGTGCCGAGATCAGGCTGAACATCGGAACCTTTACCTGCCGGAATATATTAAAGTTACCGTGAGCGTCGTTTCCCGCAGTTATGAATATTTTGTACCCTTTAAGCAGAAGTTCGACCCATGTTACCAAGCTTTTAAAGAAATCCTCGTCATGATCCCCGTTAAGTATCTGAATGTGCGTAATGTTGTTATCCAATATATCCCCGACGCTCCAGCTCCCACGCCTGACGAGCAGGTATTCGAGCCACGGCACTTTCGTGAATGGATGCGCCGCTATGACAAGGGATCCTTCGCCCGCGCCTTCGACTACATCTCCGATGCTGTTCTCGCTGCGCGTGCGCAGCCAGTTCTCCGCGCTGTCTCCCGAACCTTCAAAGAAGGGCGCGTCGTATGCAAGAATGTGTACATTTCTGTTCTTTGCGTTCCTGACCGTCACTTCCTCGCCATTGATTATCGTGACTTCTTCGTCCGAAAGCTCATCGCAGGCTGTTTTCATTTCGGAGAACTTCTTTAATTCAGGATCGTTCTTCAGATAATCATCCGGCTCGTCGTCAAGATCATACGAGTGATCGGTCACCGCAAAGAAATCCAGTCCGAGGCATGCGGCGCAGACGCGCGCGGCTTCCACCGGCGCTCCGAACTCAACCTGGTCGGAAGTAAAGTCGGAATGGTAATGGAGATCGCCCTGAATGTAACCGTCAAAAAGCTCCTCGTCGTCATTAATATATATTTCAAGCTCATTAAAATATTTTCCGAGGTTGTCGTTCACAGCCGAAATAAGCTTCCCGTTCAAATAATAACGGACATCCGCAGTCACTCTTACAAATCCCTTTTTGTCGTTGAAATCAAAATCGAAAGTATCAAAATCCAATTTCGAACCGAATTTTTTTCTCAGTAGAAATGTTTTTGAATATTTTTCGCCGCTCTCGAACAGAAAAGTAAATTTGACCTCCCAGACGAGGACAGGGAAAAGGTCGGCATCTTTTATTATCAGAAAAACAGGAAATTCTCCCGTCCTGCTTTTGTATGGAAGGTCTATCATTATCTCAGGCTCTGGTTTGTAATATTTGGAGAAAGGAAATTTGCTGAATCTGTAATGTGTTTCCGGGTAAAGAAATATAAGAGGGAGAAATCCGGATATCATTTTTAGCCTCTTTCTTTTATGAGATTTTATCTTTATTCAAAATTCCGGCAGCATAGATCGCGGCTGAAGTAAGCAGTATCAGAACGGCAAAATACGCGTTGTGAAGATCTCTTATGTACAGGTCCGGGATCCTTGTCTGAAAGTTTACGAAGATTATAAATCCGAGTATATTTAAGAGCCTTACGGGAAAGATAACTTCGAATCTTGTCTGCACTAATCCGGAGAAAAGTATTATGAAATAATTATATAGGGCTATTACAAGAAGGTAAACGATGAAATTTTCCGTTACGCCCGCGTTGAGGATCCCGGTGCTGTTGAGAAACAGAGCCGCCGATGTGAAAAGTACCGCGGAAATAAACCCGAAACCGAAGATCACCAGACTTTTAGCTACAATTATCTGCCTTAATGAAAAACCTTTGCCTATCAGAAGCAGAAAACGGCTGTTCAGCCTTTCGAAATAGAAACAGTAATCGATCAGCGGCGAGGCAAAAAAAAAGCCGAACCAGAAGAACGGAAGTATATTGGCTTCAGATTCAACAAAAGAGAACGACAGAACATAAATGATAAGCAGAAAACTCAGCATCAGCTTTATCCTGACCCTCGAATCTTTTCTGAGCACAAATATCTCAAGTTTTATTAATTTTAATATCTTTTCCATTTCAGCTCTTGAAATACTCTACTGCGTTCATAAATATCTTCAGACCGTCAGGTTCGCGGTCGTTTTCGAGTTCTCTGAACCGAGGATCATGGAACAGTTCCGCATTCCTTTCAGGGTGAGGCATCATTCCAATAACCTGACCGGTGACATCTACCAGGCCGGCTACGCCTTGAGGCGAACCGTTCGGATTGAACGGATAATTTTCGGTAGGTCTGCCCGAGGGATCAGCGTACTGGAAAGCCACAAGACCTTTCTCAAAAAGCTCTGAATATTCTTCAGCTGTTTTTGTCACAAGTCTTCCTTCCGCATGCGCAGCCTGTACTTTTATTACCTTTCCGCCAAGTCCTTTCAGCCATGGGGACCTAACATTTTCAGGTATCAGCAGATCGACCCATCTGCATTCAAAATGCGCGCTGTCGTTCCAGTAAAGAGACACTTTAGGCTCACCGAGAGTTCCGTAAGGCACGATCCCGAGAGTCGTGATCACCTGGAAGCCGTTGCAGATCCCGATTATGAGCTTTTTAGAGTCAATGAACTTCCTTATATCGTCAGCCAGTTTGAGCAGTTTGAGTGAAAATATCTTGCCCGACTTCACATCGTCTCCGTATGAAAAACCTCCCGAGAAAGATAAAATGTCATAGTCCAGTAAAGAAATCGTTTTATCGAGGAGAAGATTCAGATGAACTTCCTCGTTTTCAGCTCCTGCCAGACTGAAAGCCCTGCCTGTCTCAACATTGCAGTTTATGCCGTCCGTGATTATTGTAAGCACTTTAGGTTTCATTTTAAATGGTCCTTATATTAGAATTTTTTTGCATTAACTTTCAATATTTCCGTAAGACTGTCGAATATTCCGTAAAATTCATCCCTGATCTTTCCGTGATAGATACGCGAATCCGTAATTCTCGACTCCTGAACATCTGAAAGGTCCGGCTCAGGTATATCAACGCCGTAATAGATCAGCGGATTTATCTCCGAGACGTCGAAACTGCTGCTTTTCACAGAATAGTGCTCTATAGTCAGTTCTTCAGGCTGTTCCGGTTCAGACAGAGTAAAATCAGGATCGTTCGCCAGAAGAGAGAAAATGTCGTCGCATTTGTAGCCCCTCAAACTGAAGAGGAGTGAAGGTTCAAATATGATCTCGTTGAGGATTCTGTGAATTACGGCAGCTACATGTTCGCATTTTTTCGTTTTTTTGCACGAACATTTATAGTTGAGATCGGACCAGAACGGAAAGACATCCACGCTTCTGTCAGTCATGATCCCGTAGAATTTTGCGGGAAATATCCCGTTCACGATGTCGGATGCGAAGCCGAAATCAGACCTGAAAAGCTCTCTTAATGTTTCCGAGTCGGTATAACTGAGGGGCGCAAAAGTTATCCTCACATCGTAATAGTTCTTTTTCCCGTCATAAACTACAGCCTCAACATCATTTTCATCAATATCGAGGTGGGTTATCGCTCTTTTGTTGAACAGCTTTCTGCCCAGATTGAATTTTGTTATATTCGAGTCGTTATACAGTCTGTCGTGAAATGTGTCGAACCACCATATTATGTTCTTGTCGAATTCCAGGTCACATCCTCCTGATAAGGTTAATGAAATCTTTGTCCGTAAGTTCTGAAATTATACTGTCGCCTTTTGGGATGATCCCGTCAGACAGCTTTATTTTGCTTTCGATCAGATCGTCGATCCTTTCTTCAAGAGTGCCTTTGCATATGAATTTATAAACAAAAGTGTTCAGTTTCTGACCTATCCTGTAAACCCTGTCAACAGCCTGATTTTCGACCGCCGGATTCCACCATCTGTCAAAGTGGAACACATAGTTTGCCATTGTGAGATTGAGACCGAGACCTCCGGCTTTTAATGACAGTACCATTGCGGGTATCGTTTCGTCGTTTTCAAATTCTTCTATCATTTCCCTTCTCGCTTCAAGGTCAAGAGACCCGTGGAAGAAAAGTACTTTTTTACCAAGATCGTTGAATATTCTTTTTTTAATGATCTTTCCGGCATCTATATACTGCGTGAAGATTATCGATTTCCTGCCCTCCTGCTCGATCGTGTTGACCATCTCTACGAGGCTGTCAAGCTTTGCCGATCTTTTCTTTCCGCAGTCGTTGGTATTGTCATTGAGGTAATTTGACGGATGGTTGCAGATCTGCTTCAGCTTTGTTATAGTTGCGAGCATATTGGTCTTGTTGATCTTTCCGCCGGAGCTGTCTATTTCCTGCTCGATCTTTTTTATCTCTGAATCGTAAAGCTGTATCTGCTCGTCGGTAAGCGGCAGATATATCTTGATCTCCTGCTTGTCCGGAAGGTCTTTTATGATATCCCGGTCGGTTTTCATCCTTCTGAGAACGAACGGACTTATCACCTGATGGAGCTGCTGTTTTTTCAGGTCATCGTCATTCTTCATTATAGGATATTCATATTTGTTGAAGAAAGTTCTGCCGTCAAGCAGAAGTCCCGGATTAACAAAATCCATTATAGACCACAATTCCATCAGCCTGTTCTCGATAGGAGTGCCTGTAAGAGCGAACCTGTTCTCGCCTCTGAGCTTTTTTACGGCTTTAGCCTGATCGCTGTTCGCGTTCTTGATATACTGCGCCTCATCTATTATCAGGTATGAGAACTGGTGCTCGAGGAGCATGTCAAGGTCCCTCTTCACGATCCCGTAGCTGCAGATTATAACATCGTTCTGCGGTATGATCTCGGAGATGTCTTTCAGCCTGTTGACGCCGTAATGGAGATAGGATCTGATCGAGGGCGCGAATTTTTTCAGCTCCATTTCCCAGTTATACAAAAGCGTGGTAGGAGCGACTATGAGAGCGGTTTTGTTTATTTTCTTATGCATCAAAAGCGCTATTATCTGTATCGTCTTTCCGAGACCCATATCATCGGCGAGAATGGCCCCGAAACCGAGCTCGTCCAGAAAACTGAGGAAAGATACGCCTTTTTCCTGATACGCCCTTAAAACACCGTTAAAACCTTCTATTCCGGTCAGGTATTTGAACTGCTTTGACATGTCGGCGTTATCGATCAGGTTCTGGAATATCTCCGACTTATCGATCTCTATCTCGTCCTGAAGGTCAAAGTTCAATGCTTCGAAAAAATTGACCCCGTCCTTGTGCTTATCCTCCTCGATCTTGAGGTTTTTCACTATCTTTCGGAGCGCAAGTTTGTCGAGCTCGATATAATTGCCGCCTATTTTGACGAATTCTCTTCCGCTTTCCAGAAGTTCTTCGGCGGTTTCTTTGTCTATCACTACATCACCCGCATAAAGCTGCCATTCAAAATCGAGCACTACTCGAGACACCGCTCCTCTGGAAAAAGCCGCTTGGCTATTTCTTTTCCTGAACCTTACTTTCGCCTTAAGTTTACTTATGTTTTTGAAGAACTGCGGATAATAAATTTTTATGCGGTTGTCGCTTAGTTCGGCCGCGTCGTATTTAAGGAAATTTAAGAGATCGTCCTCGTCCAGAGCTATGTGCGTCGGGGCGGGGGAGAGAAGAGAGCTTCTTACAGGCTCGGAGAACTGAGAAGCCCTTACGAGTTCCAGAAGGAAGAATGTTTTGAGCCCGTTATCTTCTGAGTTGTATATTTCGTCCGCAAAGACAACGCCTTTTTCAGTCTCGACCCCGAAGTTGATTTTCCAGCTGCCGTCATCGGATCTGTCGCAGGCAAAGATGAATTGTCTTTTTGAGGCGATCCTTTCGGACCAGCATTTCCATTCTTCAAAATTAAATCCGCAGATCCTGATCCCGCTTTCCTTTATAACCAGATGGGCTATGCTGCTCGCTCTGAGGGCTTTGTCGGCAAAATCCTGGGCATCTCCTTTTGTCATCAGATAATCCGTAAGAGAATTAAGACAGGAGAGAAGAAGGTTGTTCACAAAGGAGACCTTGTCTTCGATTATTCCCTTTCCGTAAACGGAGATCATGGGAAGATTTTCGTAAAAAAGCTCCAGATGTTCACGAACGGCTTTTGTGTAGAAAGGATAGTAAACGAACTCGAACTCTTCGCCTTTGGGATAAAATCCCGGCAGATAATATTTTTTTTCGATCAGGTGTCTTACGAATTTCTGGAACTTATCGTAATATTTGAAAGAAGGGGAGAGCGAATGTCCGCTTACACTTTTTAAAGCTTTAACGAAATAGTTGAATTCATAGAAAGGAATGAGAGCGCAGTCGATGTATTTCTTAAAATACTCAACTTTTTCTTTCTCGATTACCATTTCAGGATGAGTCGATTCAACCGAGCTTAGAATTCTTGTATTCTCCTGATGGGGAATGTAAAAATCAGCACTTACAGTATCTGAAAAGGGTATGTTCTTACGGAAGAACAGGTCTTTTATATCCTCTTTGGTAGCGAATTTATCCGCTCCCTTCTCAAAATCACAGATCTCGATCCAGACAAGCAGGCAATCCCTACTGAGAGAATATCTGTAGTCACAGTGAAATATGAACCTGCGCATACCATCCATCTACGAACCCGCATAAAATAACAGCAAAGTTCAGAAAATATGAAAAAAAATGCATTTAAGCAAGAAAATAATTTATTTGGAATGAGTTATTACTTTTTGGAGCCTTCACCCTTTTTAACTATGAAGTCTTTCACTTTATAAAGGTTATCTTTGCTTATGACCGCCGTGACCGATACTCCGTAATCCGTAAATTCTTTTGATATTATTTCCGATATTTCGTGCATGTTGGCGAGAAGTCTCTGTTCTTCAAAAGGGAAGAGGAAACTGCATCTGACGGACTGATCGAGCTTTTCCTTAACTGAGCTGAGCATTCCTTCAGTATTTTCTCCGGTAAAGGCGGAAATGAAGACCGATCCTTCGTATTTATCAGAAAAGATCTCTTCCCTGACTCTGTATTCGCCCAGAAGATCGATCTTGTTGAAGACAAGCAGAACCGGTATTTTTTCCGCGCCTATCTCCTTTAAAACGATGTTTACAGCTTTAATGTGTTCTTCGCAATTGTCATCTGAGATATCTACAACATGGAGGAGAAGATCAGCGTCCATCACATCCTTTAAAGTCGCGCGGAAAGATGCGATAAGGCTGTGTGGAAGGTTCGATATGAACCCGACAGTGTCGGAGATAACCACATTGTCGCCTTTATCGATCTCAATGGAACGCGCTGTTGAATCGAGCGTAGCAAAAAGCTTGTCCTCGACGAGTACGTTTTCTCCCGTGATCCTGTTGAAAAGAGACGATTTTCCCGCATTTGTATAGCCCACGAGACAGACTTTTTTCGCGTTCTCCCTCTTTTTTCTCTGGGTGATCTTCTGCGTCATTATTCTGTCAAGTTCGAGAGTCAGAAGCCTGATCTCATCCTTGATGATCCTTCTGTCTACCTCTATCTGCTTTTCACCCATGCCTCGTGACGCCCCGGACGCACTCCCGGACGATCCCCTTTCCCTGTCCAGGTGAGACCAAAGTTTTTTAAGTCTGGGCAGCTGATATTTTAATTCAGCCAGCCTCACTTCAAGCTTCGCTTCCCTTGTCTTTGCATGTCTGTGAAAAATATCAAGTATTATTTCAGTCCTGTCAAGCGCTTCGATCTTATGCAGTTTCATCATGTTTCGCGCCTGAGTCGGTGCAATTTCATTGTCGAAGATCAGCAGGTCGATCTCCGCCATATCCATTTTTGCCTTTATGTCTTCAAGGAAGCCCTTTCCCACATAAGTAGCTTTATCGATCGTCTTTCTGTTCTGAATGAACTTTTCGACAACTTCTATTTCGGCCGTCTGAGCCAGTTTTTCAAGCTCGTCCAGCGATCTTTGCGCGCTTTCGTATTCTCTGCTGTCCAGACAGACCCCGACAAGAAATGCTTTGGGCAGTTGAGGTGTAGTATCTATTCCTTCCGGTATCATGTTGTTCCTTATATTTAGAGTAGTTTAGAGGCGAGTTCGGAAAGTACCGACCTTTCGCCCTTTTTTAAAGTAACATGAGAATAAAGCTCCTGATTCTCAAGCTTGTCGATGATGTATGAAAGCCCGTTCGATTCCGAATCGAGATACGGCGAGTCGATCTGATAGATATCACCTGTGAAAACGACCTTAGTGCCTTCTCCGGCTCTGGTGATTATTGTCTTAACTTCGTGAGGGGAGAGGTTTTGAGCTTCATCCACTATAAAATAAACATTGCTGAGCGTGCGGCCTCTTATGTATGCAAGAGGGGAGATTATCAGCTTTTCCCTCTTCTGAAGCTCATCTATCATATCGTATTTATCTGAACCTTCGTTAAAATTGTTTTGAATGAATTTGAGATTGTCGTACAAAGGCTGCATATACGGCTCGATCTTGTTTATGGCTGTTCCGGGCAGGTAGCCGATGTCCTTGTTGCTTAAAGGTACTATCGGCCTGCTTAAGAAGATCTGTTTATACCCTTTTCTGTTCTCGAGCGCGGCGGCAAGAGCAAGAAGAGTCTTTCCGGTCCCCGCTGTACCCGAAATAGTAACGAGCTTTATTCTGTCATCAGTGAGAGCATTGATGGCAAAGGTCTGTTCAGCATTCCTCGGTTTGATCCCGAAAACTTCTTTTTCTTCAACGAGCGTGATCTGCTGTTCGAATTGATCGTATCTCGCTAAAGCTTCTTTATTTTCAGACTTAAGTAAAAAATATTGATTAGGTTTAAGTTCGATCGAAGCAGAATCAGTATCTTTCCTGAAATCTTCGACTGATATTTTCTTCTTTTGAAATAGGACATCGATCGAGCTTTCGTCCATATCCTCCATAGTATCCACGCCGGTAAAAAGGTCTTCCGCGCTCTTTATTTTGCCTATCTGATAGTCTCTCGCAATTATCTCCAATGCCCTGGCCTTAAGCCTCAAATTGACATCCTTCGATACGAAGACCACTTCTTTTTTGGGATTGTCGCTCATGAAATTAAAACAAGCCGCGAGTATGTGATGATCCTCTTTTCCCGAAATGAATTTATCCGCAAAACCTTCTCTGAATTTTACATCAGTGAGTATAAAAACCTTTCCTTTACCTTCGCCGAGGGATATGCCTTTTCTAAAAAGTTCCTTGAAAGAACCGTTCTCGCCTCCCGACAATTCGTCTATCTGGCGCGTAATCTCCCTTGCGTTATAATTTAGCTGATCGTGCCCTTTTTTGAACTCGTCGAGCTCTTCAAGCACTGTAATTGGAATACCAACATCTCCGTCGTCAAACGCTTTCAGGCAATTATAATCGTGAAGCAGAACATTTGTGTCAAGTACATAAGTTTTGGATGCCATTACATGATCTCCTGTTATATAAAGTCGATATAATGTAAAGAAATAAGTGTTTTTAATCAATAAAAAAGATCCGGTTTTATCCGGATCTTTGTGCTGAAGAGGAGATTTGAACTCCTACACCCGAAGGCGCCACCCCCTCAAGATGGTGTGTCTACCAGTTCCACCACTTCAGCATCATTTCTGTTCAGGTTCAGCAGCAGGAATCTCTGCATTCTCAACAGGCTCTGACTCTTTTACTTCAGGCAAAGTTGTTCGGTCAAGAGAAGGTAAACCCTGGAGAGGCGCTTCTGAACCTTTCTGCATAATGAGACTCTGGTCGATATCTACAGTAGCTCTGAATTCAGCTTTAGACATGAGTCCGATTACTATGGCAAGTACAAAAAACGATGTGGTCAGTATGATAGTAAGTTTATGAAGGAACGATACCGTTTCTCTTGTTCCGAATGTAGACGACGCAGCACCGCTGACACCGCCGAAAGTAGATGAAAGTCCGCCGCTTTTGTCTGACTGCATGAGAATAGTTATCATGAGAATGAATGTGTTGACTATGAACAGGAATAAGAAGAAGTTATACATTTTAATACCTTTTTTTAATTAACAAATGCGTGGAAATGTAATAATATTTTTTATGTTTGTCAATTCGTTTGTTTCAATTTTTTTAACATACAATCATACGGCAAGAGTTTTTAGGACAGATAAACCGCGCAGATTATCTATATCACTACTAAAATATAAGATAGGGAATACATATAACCGATTTATCCCGAAAAGACCAAAAACAGGCTTTTTCCGATGTGTTAGTTTACATAATATATATTATACGACAGTATCAGTGCCTGAAGCGATTTTAGCCTGTTTTGTTAGCTCTTTTACATATATTGCATCTATTACGAGATATATACAACCAGTATCCCTCTTGTGATTAGTTTTGTGAATAACCGGTGCAATTTTGTTCTTGAGTTTTTTGGATAAAAAAAAAGACGGATCTTTTCATCCGCCTTTTTGCTGAATTGTTCTATTTTCGATTTTTACAAATTAATCAACGGTAATGCTTTTGGAAACATTTTTCGGAACATCGGGATGAACGCCGTGCAGCGGTATATGGAGTTTGTTCAGGTACTTCATTTTCTTAATACTCATCTTTAATGCAAGAAGCTGAAGAACAACGATGCTGGAGAAAGTTGAAAGAAGCGTGTCGTCAGTTTTGGGCAGCTTTACATTAATGAACTCGTAATTCCCGTTGTCTGTCGGTACCGATCTGCAGTTCTTTACAAGATCGTCGTTGTCTTCGGCTATCAGATATGTGTTAGCTCCTCTTATCTTATGCGTATTTATCTGAGATATTGTAAGGTTTACATCTCTGGGATCAGGTCCCGTAAGGAATATCAGCGGGTAGTTAGTATCAAGATTATCTATGAAGTCGAATTTGTTTATTGCCTCGTTAAATATTTTTTGAGCTTTTTGAGATATATTGAACGGCTTTACCGGTTCGAAGATGTATGAGCTCAGGTCCGAAATAAGCTTTGCCGTTTCTTTATCGCTAATTTTCTCGCTTTGTGCTCTCTGGACGGCATAGGCTATCAGATCCTTATTGTATTTTATAAAATATTCCAGATCTTCTGTTCCGAAGATAGTATTGAAGCCAAGGATCGTGTTCGGTCCGTGCTTGAACTCAGAACCTTCGATACCCTGCGTATGATTCAGAACGGTTTCCCTGATCTTCAAAGCGCCTTCTTCAGCCACAGAGCTTATTTTAGTGGCCAAAATATGTATGCTCGGCTGCATGAAAAGCGAATCGGCCATCTTGTCAACCTGCGTTTCGGTCGTTCTCAGAGTCTCCTGAATGAGTTCCGGAATGTATTTTAAAGTTTCATACCTTCTTTCAAGGTCTTTGAGCTCTTCGCTGCATTTCTTCTTTTCCTTGCAGAAAAAATTGATCTTAAACTCGGCCACTTTAATTGCCAGGTAATAGAATAGAAGCACTTGATTCATATAGCTCTTTGTGGCAGGAACGGCTATCTCGGGACCGCATTTGATCGGAAGATAAAAGTCGCATTTCTCCTGAGCGAGAGTTGAATTTTCGTTATTGACGATAGTGATCTTCTTCACTTTTATTCCTGAACTTTCAATATCGTTGAATATGTCGATCAGGTCCTTGGTCTCCCCGCTTTGACTTACGCCTACGAATACATCATCCTCTCTAATGGAGTTAGAATACTGACCCCTGAAATTTCCCGGCAGGATCGGCGAGAATTTTATCCCTGCGATCTCGTTGAAGAACAGAGCCGCTGTTTTCGTCGCATTATATGATGTTCCGCACGAAATAGTGTATATGCTCCTGTGATTTTTCCACGCTTCAAATATCGTTTCGGCAAAAGCGTCGGCGTGCATGTGGAACTTATCGATCTCTCTTATTTCCGCCCCTATGTCTAATATCTTTGCGGCAAGTATGTTGTCTTTTATATATTCTTTCTCTGATATGATATCCAGGTATATACTTGAATAAGTTGAGAAGAATTCCGTATCTATAAACTTTTTCTTGTTTAAACTGTCAAAAAAATCAGGCAGGTCATTTTTCAGTTTTTCACTGATCTTCTTAAATTCCTTCGACGATTTGAATTTATCGAAAAGATCTTTCTGTTCCGTTATATTGTCCGAACGGTAGATCTTTTTTGCATAATCTTTTATAAAATTTATAAAATCAAGACTTTCGATCACATTCCTGATGCTTTTGGTACTGGCGCTGCCCTTGTCGAAAAAGGCGATCAGTTTTCTTGAGCTTTCAGCCTGGCTGAAAATTTCCTGATGCATAAAGAATTTGAAAGGCGGTACAAGTTCAGTGTCTTCGGCCCTAAGCTTACTTCTTGTAACGGGAACAGCTATCTTCTCCCCTTTCTTTATACTTTTGACAGAACCGTCCTTATATTTCCATTTAACATCTTTGAAAGCGTAAACCTGATAATTGTCGCTGTCGTACTCAATAAATGTGCCTTCTTTTAGATCTATGATGTTCTTTGTGAATTTTAAGATCGCGGTGAGGTCAGAAGATATGAGGATATAGTTGTTTTCATCGACACTTCCTTTTCCGGCATAAAGACTGCTTCCTGCTTTTATTGCGTAAGATACTTCTGTTACCGGGTCAACTATTACTGCCGCATAAGATCCGATAACCTTTTCTGAAGCGCTCAAAATGGCTTTCCTCATGCAGTCTTTTCTCGTTTCTGTGTCATTGTGTTTGCTGTCCTGGTGCTTTTCAAGATGCATGTCAAAATAGTGCTCTACCATGTGCACGAGCATCTCGCCGTCATTGTCGCTGACGACTTTGTGGCCCTGATTGGATAAAAATTCCTTGAGTGAGCTCGTGTTGGTTATGTTGCCGTTGTGCGCGCCGTAAATATGCTTCTTGCACTTCACTTCGTGAGGCTGGGCGTTATCCTTTGTGACCGCGCCGAATGTTGCCCATCTGACCTGTCCGCAGAATATCTTGCCTTTCATCTGGGTTATACCGAGCGTTTTTACAAGATCAGAAGGCGCTCCGACATCTTTTTTCAGAGTAATATTACCTTTGTCATCCTGAATTGCGGCGCCGGTTGAATCGTATCCCCTGTATTCCAGACTCCTGAGGAGCTGCGATGCGTATTTTCCCATGTTTACATTGAGCTTTGCGAATGAAAGTCCCAACACTCCGCATCCGGTTCCTATCATTGGTATCCTGACGGTAAAATTACCGTATTTCGCGACCACTTCAGAGAGCTTGAAAGCCATTTTATACCTCAATTTAATTTTATCAGAAAAAATATTCTGTGTAATATGAGCAATTAAATGCGTTTTATCAAGAAAAGTTTTAAGTTCTTGCATTGACACTCGAACTCATATTTAATATATTTATGCTTTAATGTAGTAAAGTTTTTGAAATTTGGAATTACAACTTGGAGTGTTTATGGTGAAGTCCGGAATTATAATAACTGCTTTTGTGCTGATCTTGACAGCGGCGGCGGCAGGTCAGGAACTAAAAGTGAATATCGTTTTCTCCGGCAGCAACAACGGGTATTACAGGGACTGCGGCTGACCTGTTGAAAGGCTCGGCGGTCTCGCCGAGAGAAAAACCCTGTTCGACAGCTTGAGGACGGCCGACCCCAATACCATATTTCTGGACACGGGCGACATACTCAGCATGAGAGCCTCTATTAACGATGACGAGATCGTTGCGGCCGTCTATCCTGAGATGGGGTACGACGCTCTGGCTGTCGGCGACCAGGAATTTGTCAACGGGCTGAACTTTTTTAAAACGAACCTAAGCGGAAAACTGAATTTCATTTCATCGAACCTCGAGTTCAGCGACAGCGGCATAAAGATCGAAAAATACAGGGTTTTTACCGCGCCTAACGGGATCAGGGTCGGAGTAACGGCAGTAAACTTCAACACCGACCTTATGTATCTTACAAGGAAAGGAGTGATTGAAGAAAACGACATAAAAGTCGGAAAAGCGTTCGAGAACTTAAAATCTGTCCTGTCGGAAATGAAGAATAAGGCTGATATCATCCTCATTATGGCCCAGCTGAACGAATACGGACTGACAAGATTGATCGATGAAGTGGACGGTTATGATCTGGTAATTGCGGGAAACAACCGGGAGGAATTCAAATTCGCCAGAAAGATAGAGAACAAGGTGCATGTTCAATCCGGAAGAGACGGGGAGAAGATCGGAAAGGTAACTTATTATGTCGGACAGGACAAGAAAGCCGTTTTTAAAAATTATGAGCTCATAAAAGTCCTGGCGCAGAAATACGAAAGGAACGAAAAGATCGAGAATATAATCAGGGAACTCGAGAACTGATGGCCGGGTACAGAAAAAAGATATTCATATCTATTCAAGCGGCACTTTTAATTCTGTTCATAGCAGTTCCACTATGGTTCAAGTTCGCTGTATTTGAAAAGACCGTACTGGAAGGTAACGGGATGATCTCTTTCGTGATACCCAAGAACTCGAGTTTAATACAAATAACCGATACTCTAAGAAACAGCGGTTTCGATATATCCTATCAGGAACTTAAACTTACTTCAAAATGGTATGGCCTCGACGGCAGGATAAGACACGGAGGGTTCATTTACTCAAAGAACGGTAAAACAAGCGTAAGGGAACTCATTGATTTTTTGACTAAGAACGGAACTCTCACATCGAATATTACAGTACCGGAGGGATCAAGAATAACTGAGATCGCCGGAATATTGAGATCTAAAATGGATATAGATTCCGCATCTTTCGTCGAAAGAACAAAAGACCCTGCAATTTTGAACTTCTACGGGATCGAAGGCAGTTCGCTTGAAGGCTACCTCTACCCCGAAACCTACAATTTCAACGCTAACGACACGATAGAGGTCATCATCGACCGCATGGTAAGAACGCTCAGATCTAAAATGAGCGGGGTGAAAGACCTTCTGGACAGCAGTTCCTATTCCGAAAGGGAAATAATCACATTAGCATCCATAATCCAGGGTGAAGTAATGTACTACTCCGAAGCTGAAGACATAAGCGCGGTCTATAACAACAGACTCAAAAAGAACATGCTCCTTCAGGCCGACCCGACCGTCCAGTACATTCTCGGCAAACCCAAGAGGCTGCTGTTCAAAGATATTTCCATCGATGATCCCTACAATACATACTTATATAAAGGTCTGCCACCGGGTCCGATTAATAATCCTTCCATAAGGTCGATCGAAGCCGCTCTTAAACCTTCAAAGGAAAAGTATCTCTATATGGTCGCAAAGGGAGACGGAACACACTATTTCAATCATACTCTTAAAGAACACCTCGAGGATAAAGGAAAGCTTGACAGCCTCAGAAGGGCACTTAGAAAAAAGAAATAAACACGGAGCATAAAATGAGAACCGCCATTGTATTTCTCGTGATCGCACTATTCGCGGGATGCGCAAAACAGAGTGAAAAACCGGCTGACCAGAACAAACAGACCGAGGTTAAGACCGCCTACACTACCATCTTCGCGAACGGATACGGCGAATCAAAAGAGATCGCCATCGAAGATGCCAAGAACGACGCTTTGAGGCAGTTCGGGTTCGGTCTCGTCTCCAAAGACGGGAAGCCTGAGCTTATCTACGCAGGTAAGATCGTCGATTACAAGGTCGTTGACGATTATTCGGAAGAGGTCAAAAACGGAACATGGCACGAAATTAAAATTCAGGCTGAGATACAGAAACTTTAAATGAATGAAGAACTGAACGAAAAACAAAAAGAGGCCGCGGAGACCACTGACGGCCCGCTTCTTATAATTGCCGGCGCGGGGAGCGGAAAAACAAGAACGCTTGTTGAGCGTATCGTTAATATTATCCGCAAAAAGAAAGCTTCTCCGCACGAAATCCTGGCGGTGACATTCACCAACAAAGCGGCGGGTGAACTCAGGGAAAGAATAATCGGCGCAGTGGGAGAAGACGGGAGAAGCGTTATCGCCGGCACCTTTCACTCAATATGCGCAAGGATATTGAGAAAACACTCTGAACTATTAGGATATAACGGCAATTTCGTCATATATGATTCGGACGATTCTGAAAAGCTCATCAAGGCGATGGCGAAAAAGAACGGCTTGAGCAGCACGGCCTATCCGGTAAAAAAGATCAGCTCGATAATTTCCAAACTCAAAAATAAGCTTATCTATCCCGAAGACTATAATGTTGAATCATCCGAGCTCTTTGACGATATGATCCG
>JAQVNT010000171.1 GCA_028702975.1 Candidatus Delongbacteria bacterium | reverse complement strand
TGAATCAGTAATGGATTTTTTCAGATTCTCCCAGTTTAGAAACGGTGTTTTTGTACCCGGTCTTTCGTTGACCTGTACCCTCATGTCGAAATATTTTTTCCATACTTCGTCAGATATCCTTTTTACGCTTTTTGAGGTTAATTCTTTTAACTTATACTTCATACTGATTCTCCTTAAATATTATCGGATCATGCCCGTGCGAATAATATTGCGCAGGCTCTGGCGTCAGAGAGGGCATTGTGGTGGTCGAGCTCGATACCGAGCGCATTGCAGCAGTTGCTTAGCCCCGCCTGGCGGAATCCTTTCCTGCGGTAGATCTTAACGGTGCACTCCCACTTCTCGCTTATGTTCAGATCAGAATAGTCGATCCCGTATTCCGCCATCGTCTTCTTAAGCGCGTTCCGGTCAAATGATTCGTTATGCGCCACGACGGTCCGCCCGGACAGTCTTTTCTTTATTTCGGGGTATATTGCGTCGAAATAAGGAGCGTCCCAAGTGTCATCCTCGCTTATGCCGTGAATTCTAGTGTTATACCAGTTGTACTCATTGCCGGGCGGCTGTATCAGCGCATGAAACTCATCAGTGATCACCCCGTTCTCGACCGTCACGATCCCGACCGAGCAGATCGAAGTCCATTTCGGGTTCGCGGTCTCAAAGTCTATTGCTACATATGTAAGATTATTTTTCATCTTATTTTAACTTCTTGTTTTTGCATTTCATTTATTTCAGACTCTCTGACTAATTAGTTTTTATAGCAATTTTCAGACATTTCGTACCAACTTGTTTACAATTATCTACATTTTGTCTGATTTATGATTACTCCCATATCCACTTTTCTGGATTCCATTTAAGATCAATGTTCTTCACATTTATTACTGGTTTAAGAAATATCTCAATTTCCTCCACAATCTCTGCGAAATATAGTTTAATACAAAGCTTGTCTCTTTTCACAAATGCCTGCCATTGAATTTCTTTACTTTTATCAGATTTAAACTCATTCGAGAAAACAACTTCGATCAAATTCATTTTAGTTGATCTCTTTTTAAAAGTTGCTGTAATAGATTCAAGTAGTACTCCGATATCGAAAACTTGATTTGATGCAATGAAGTGAATATCATAGAAATCCTTCATTCTGCTTGTCAGATAATTAAGCTGAACAATAGCTTCGAACTTTTCCGCTATTACAGTTTCGAACGGGTATGTGTACAGTATTGCATCTCCCATATTCAGCATTCCGGTATATTCCTTTTTTACCGGTCCAGAAAGTATAGTATCCCCAAAACCTATATCAATCGTCATTCTGATCCTGACTGATCCTAAATGTGCAATCAACTTCAGTCGGGTACCTTCATAATCTGCACCTTCCTTAATAACGGCTGTTTCAATGGAATCAGTATCAAATTTCAGACCGTCATCAAGCTCCGCATCACAAATTTCCTTAAATATTTTTTTTAAGTTATCCGGATCATTATTAATTTTTGAACCCAGGAAATCAATATCTTTCGTAGGTCTGAATTCAGAAGCATTAAGAAAATGCAGCATAAATCCGCCTTTAAGAATGAAATTATCTTTGTACTTCGATATTGACAATCTATAAAGCAACCTTTCCTGAAAATAGATCAGGCAGATAAAATCGAATGTCAGTTTTCTTGCATCAGCAATATTTTTCAATCGGGCTTTAACCGAATCTGTAATATTCTTCATAATTAACCTGTAATAGCTTTAAGAGATTGATTAATGACAGGATAGATCCTGCATACCTTAGCATATTGCATAAGCTTAAAATAATCAGTATTTTTGCTGTTCGCATAATTTTTCAGAGCCTCATATGCAATATCTTCTCCGATCTTATCTCTATACCTGAAAATATCGCAAATAGTTTTCTCTCTATCATAAATTCTAACCTTTCCGTATTTTGTTGAGATCGAAGCAATACCGAGATTGAATGTTTTTTCAGAAAAATAATACACTTTTACAGGTTGATTTATTTCTTTTGGAACTTTACAATTTCTGAGAATGGCTATATTTACTTCAGGATTATTAAATGTCGTAAGATCATAATGGCTTAGAGCGGAAAGAAGACAGATGACTGAATCAGGTACAGCTTTTGATACATCTACAAATGGAAGACTTATATTTTTCGGTTCAGTAATGTTTGATAGTCTGTAAAGTCCATGTTTGATTTTTTCAATCATACCGTTATCAAGCTGTTTCTTTACTGCAGAAGTATGTATTTTATTCAGTTTCAGTTCTTTTAGAGTAACATAAACTTTTTTTTCTTCCAGATATTTGATTAGATCACACAATTTGTTCTATTCCTCTGCACTTTCTTCTTGGTTGCGGAACATTAGAACAGGAATATACTTACTATTTTTGATTTTGTCAATTTTTTTAAAATTTAAACATGATGTCTAATTTGGTTCAATCAGATCCCACAAGTTACCATACAGATCTGCGAATACAGCTACAGTTCCCCAGACCTCGATCACAGGTTCTCTCACGATCTTTATTTTATTCTCTTTGAATATATACTCTGCTTCATGACATGTCTAATAATTTTATTCTCCGACTTGACATATCACGATTTCTTCAATATCTTACCAAAGAGTTTAACCGTTTGGTTAAACCGAAAGTCAAACAAAACAGACAGGCAAAATGGCTGAAGATAAAAATGAGAATACCGAAGAGAAAATAATCACAGCCGCGAATGATGTTTTCGAGAAAAAAGGTTATGACGGCGCCAAGATGCAGGAGATCGCGGACAAGGCGGGTATAAATAAAGCGCTTCTGCACTACTATTTCAGGTCAAAGGACAAACTGTTCGAAATGATCTTCGGTCTGGCCTTCAGGAAGCTGGTCGGCGAGCTTGAGTTCCTCTTTGATACGGGAATACCTGTAAAAGAAAAGGTCAGGATATTCGTTGACAGACATACTGATTTTATTTCCAGGAACAGGCACCTTCCTCTCTTCATCATCAATGAGGTCAACAGGCGGCCTGAGATATTCGTTAAACTTCTTGAGGGAATATACGGTAAAGAAGACAGGCTCAACAAGTTACTTAAGCAGATCGAGGAGGAAACGAAAGCGGGAATACTCAAACAGTTTGATCCAAGGCAGATATTTTTGAATATGATAGCCATGAACATCTTCCCTTTCGCGGCAAAACCTCTCGTTAAGGGAATACTCAGGATGGATGAGGATGATTTCGGCGGATTTATAGCTGAAAGAAAGAAAATAGTCACTGAAATAATAATTAAATCGATATCTGAAAAATGAAGACAAAAAATGTTATCGCAATAACCGCCATGCTCGTATCGCTTATACTGATCTCATGTGCGCCCAATGGAGAAAAAAGTGATGCTTACGGTAATTTTGAAGCTGATGAAATTATAGTTTCCTCACAGGCTAACGGAATGCTTTTGTTCCTTGATGCGGAAGAAGGTCAGACGATAGATGCCGGGAAAACCGTAGCTGCCGTTGATACTGTCCAGCTTGTGCTCAAAATCTCTCAGCTTAAGACCCAGAAGGATATCATAAGATCAAAAAGACAGTCCATAGAGGCTCAGGCTGATGTTATAATTGAACAGAAGGCTAAGGCTTTATCTGACTTTGAAATTTACTCGAATCTTTTAAAGGGCAGCGCGGCAACTCAGAAGCAGGTCGATGATATCAAGGCTCAGATAAGCGTGCTCGACAAACAGATCATAAGTACAAAAACTCAGGGTGCTTCTATAAATGACGAGCTGAAATCAATTGATATTCAGATCGATCAGATAAATGATCAGATCCGGAAATGCTATGTGGTCAATCCGATCGGCGGAACCGTTCTGACGAAGTACGCAAATGTTGGCGAGATCACCGCTTTCGGCAAACCACTGTATAAAATAGCGGGATTGTCGGATATTTATCTGAAAGTTTATGTTTCAGGCGATCAGATATCAAAGATCAAAATTGGGAATAAAGCGCAGGTCTCGGTCGATGCAGGCAGCGGAAACATGAAAACGGTGGAGGGCGAGATCTCGTGGATTTCCGACAAGGCTGAATTCACGCCGAAGATCATTCAGACCAAGGCTGAAAGGGTGAATCTGGTTTATGCCGTGAAGATAAAAGTTAAAAATGACGGCAGCCTCAAAATCGGTATGCCCGGCGAGGCGAATTTTAATGATAAGTAATAATTTAAAACATTGCACATTATGTCCCCGTGACTGCGGAATTGACCGCACAAAGGGAGATAAAGGCTATTGCGGGCTCGACGATAAAATTTATATCTCTTCGATCTGCATTCACAAAGGAGAAGAGCCTCCGGTAAGCGGCCCGCGCGGGATCTGCAATGTGTTCTTTGCGCACTGTAATCTTCAGTGCGTT
>JAQVNT010000170.1:1458-4380 GCA_028702975.1 Candidatus Delongbacteria bacterium | reverse complement strand
GATCTTTTTCATATAATCGATCTTGGGAACTCCGTTCTTGGTCCAGCCTCTCCTCTCATAAACTGCATCAAGAAGCTGCTCGTACCTGTTCTCTCTGTACTTTCTGGTGATCGCGACTTTTTCATCAACGGTCTTACCCGCAGGATCAACTCCGATATCTTCCTTCATCTTTTTATCGTAGAATTCTTCGAGGCTTTTGTACTCTTCAACAGTCACCGGGCCTGCGGCTCTGTAAGGCTGTGCGTCGTGCTTTCTTAATCCGTAACCTCTTCTGATGTTGAAAGTTCTCTGGAAGTTGTAAACCCTTTCGGACTGCCTGATCATTTCCTGCTTATTTATGTTGCTGCCTGTTACGGCGTTATAGATCGTTACATAATTGTCAACATGCTCGGGTACTTTTGCCGGTTCGTCGGTCTGCGCATTGTTCTCCGGCTCAACGTCGTTCCAAGGCAGCTTGCAGAGTCCCATCAGGCCGAACCATGTTCTGAACATCGGGAAATAGTGCAGAGCTTCAGCCTTGTTCTCGAATGTCGGAATGTGATTGTTTACCATGTCCATGAAGATCAGCCAGGCTTCGTCGTGCTGCGGCCCTTTGTTGGTCATCGCGTATCCGCCCTGCTGAGCGAGCGACTCTTTTGAGACATACTGAGAATATTCAAGTCCCTTGTTCTCCATACCGATGTCGTTCATGAAATTTATATCGGCGCCGTAATGTTCAGCGAAATACTTCTTCATTCCGCGAACTCCAAGACCTGCGATCTTGCCGAACCCTTCGCCTCTTCCCATCTGATGGATAAGCTCAAGAGCCGCATCTTCGTTGCCGAATCTGAGTTCAAGCCCGCCTGTGTGCTCTTTTGTGATGATCCCTTTCTCGTAGCACTCCATTGCAAAAGCCGTCATTGTTCCGAATGATATTGTGTCTATTCCGTATGTGTCGCAGTAGAAATTGAGTTCTATTATTGTATCTGCATTGAATATTCCCATGTTGGAACCCACACCGGCGGCTGTTTCGTATTCCGGGCCGTCAACTATGACCGACTGTCCTTTGTACGGTCCTGATTTTAGCACGAAATTATCAACGGCTTTAGCGCAGTTCATAGTACATCCTATCCAGCATCCGTCGTTCATTCCCTGCGTGAATTTGCTGTTCCACACTCTGGAATGGATATTGTCGGCGTCTTTGTGCGATCCGAACTTGAAATTATGGGTGGGAAGCAGATTGTAGTCGTTCATGATGTTGACGAGGTGAGCAGTTCCCTCCTGCTTCATGCGGCACTGGTGCGGGTCGAGTTCTTTCATCTCTCTTGCGAACCTGGCTCCTCTTTCTTTTATCGCTTCCATATCGGCCACATGGTTCGGGTCCTGAGTCACACCCGCTGATTTTACGACGACTGCTTTTATCTTTTTGTTTCTGAAAACTGTTCCTATACCGCCTCTTCCGGCCTGTTTCAGTCTGCATTTTTTTCTTTTTATGTCGAACCAGCTGAAGTTAAGCATACCGATCATTGTGTGCTCAGCAGCGTGACCTGCGGATATAACGGAAACATTTTTCATGTCTCTCGGGTCTGTGCTGTCCGAATACATTTCGGTAAGCTGCTCGGCAAGAATGTGGCTGTCGATCTCTTCCGCGGGCGCTTCTTCGATCGAGACTGTATTTTTGGTGCCGTCTATTACGATTATGACATCATTTTTCGCCTTACCCTGCAATTCCAGAGCGTCGAATCCTGAAAATTTCAGGAACGGGCCGAAAAATCCGCCCACATTACTGTCTATAACTATGTCGGTAGTAGGTGAGATCGCCACAACCAGGGACTTTCCCGCTCCGGCATATTGAGTTATACCGCATATCGGGCCGGGTGCAATGATTATCTCATTGTCGTTGTCGTTCCATTTTGTGTCAGGTCTTGTTCCGTCCCACAAAAGTCTAAGTCCGTATCCTTTACCGCCGATAAATTTTTCTTTCATCTGAGCAGGTACAGGCTTTATTTTTACATCGTTCGTGTCGAGGTTGATGTAAAGTGTTCTGTCCGTATAGCCTCTGTAAAGTTCCTTTGGTTCGTAAGGCATCTGCTTTAGCGGTTTGTGTTTTGACTTCAGCTCGCTGATGTTCATGTTCATTCTCCTTTCAGATATTTTAATTTATTTCATGCTTGTGGTACGCAACTTAACAAGATAAGCATTAGAACGCCATATTTCAAGGAATAAAATTAAAGAAAATTTTTGCTTGTTTTAAGAAAGTCTTTTGATTATATTTGAGTCCTTATTTAATCAGGATATGCGTGCGATGAATAAGATTAAGGCCATAGCGGCGGCGTTCATTCTCATAACACTTTCAGGTTGTGTGGCTGTCAATTCCGTGTATAAAAGCGGTACAGAATCCGTGGGCGATCCGTACGAGCCGAAGGTCGAAACGGAATCGTTAAGATTTTTTACCTCCGGAGCTGACGGACTTGAAAAAAAATACAGGGTATATAATTCAGCGTTCAGAGAAGGATCTGTTGACTGGATGTGGTATGAACTGATCGTAAGGAACCTCTCCGACAAAGATGACGGCATATCTTTTAAAGAAATCTGGCTCGACGGTGAAAACAGGATCATTAACTCGACGCAGAAAGAAATGAACCTGAAGGAAAAGGATGTCTATCTGGAGTATTCAGCAGGAGTAAAAACAGACTGGAAAGAGGGATATTATGTTTTAAGACTCTTTCAGGACAGCATTAAAATTGCGGAAAAGGAATTTAAAATAACTAAAATTCGATAATCTTAAAGGGAGCATCAAATGGCAAAAAAACAGGTGTACGGTCTAAAATCCTCAAGGGGACTTTGTCCGGTATGCGGAGATCAGATCCAGATCGTAAAGATCGTAAAAACTATGCTTACAGAGGCTAAGACGCACAAATTCGTTGAAGAAGTAGTCAAGGC
>JAQVNT010000170.1:0-1358 GCA_028702975.1 Candidatus Delongbacteria bacterium | reverse complement strand
TGAAAAAACCGCCGCTTAACGAAGACGGCAGTATAGATTATTCGAAGGATTTCTTCGGGAAACAGACGAACCTGACCGTTAGCGGCCAGCTCAATGTCGAGAACTTCTGCATGGCTTTCAGGAATGTTTATACTTTCGGGCCGACATTCAGGGCGGAAAGATCCAACACTCAGAGACACGCATCTGAATTCTGGATGATAGAGCCGGAAATGGCATTCGCTGAACTCAAGGACAACATGGATGTTTCAGAACAAATGGTCAAGTATCTGATTAGCTATGTCCTCGAGAACGCAGCCGAAGAAATGGAATTTTTCAACCAGTGGGTCGATAAAGGCCTGCTCGAAAGACTGAATTTCGTGCTGAACTCCGATTTCGGAAGGGTTACTTACACTGAAGCTATGGAGGAACTGATCAAGTCAGGCAAACAGTTCGATTATAAACCTGAGTGGGGGATCGACCTTCAGACCGAGCACGAAAGATATCTGACCGAGACCGTGTATAAAAGACCTTTGTTCGTAACTGATTACCCTAAAGGCATCAAGGCTTTCTATATGAGGGTCAACGAAGACAATAAGACCGTTGCCGCGATGGACCTTCTCGTACCCGGCGTGGGCGAAATAATAGGCGGAAGTCAGAGAGAGGAAAGGTACGATGTTCTTGTAAAAAGAATTGAAGAGATGGGCCTGAATAAACAGGATTACTGGTGGTACCTTGACCTGAGAAGATACGGAACTAACAAACACTGCGGATTCGGTCTTGGATTTGAGAGAATGGTGATGTATCTTACAGGTGTAGAGAACATAAGGGATGTCATTCCTTTCCCGAGAACGCCAAAGAACGCTGAATTCTAAAGACGGAGTATATAAAAATGCTGAAAAAAATTCATCATATCGGAATAGCTGTTAAAGACCTTAAGGCGGCCGCTGAGAAATATGTGGCTATGACGGGCATAAAGCACTACGAAACTGAATATGTTCCTGAACAGGATGTTGAAGTTGCAATGTTCGAAGTCGGAGAGAGCAGGATAGAGCTTCTTCAGGGAAGGTCAGAGAACTCCCCCATATCGAAATTTCTGGAAAAGAACAGGGAAGGGCTTCATCATGTAGCCTATCAGGTAGAGGACATTGAAAAAGCGCTTGAGGAACTTAAGGCTCAGGGATTTGTGCTGATCGATGAAAAGCCCAGAGTGGGGGCAGGCGGAATGAAAATAGCCTTTATTCATCCTAAATCGACCAACGGCGTGCTTACAGAATTATCGCAGATATAGTCGGCAAAGATAATACAGGAGGCGGTTATGATCGAAAGTCTTAAAAAAACAAAGATGTTCGAAGACCTTGACGAAAGCATTCTAAAAAAGA
>JAQVNT010000169.1 GCA_028702975.1 Candidatus Delongbacteria bacterium | reverse complement strand
AAAGATGCCGGAAAATATATTCAGACGGTCAGAGGTATCGGATACAGATTTATGGATAAATAGGGATAATATAATGAAAAGAAAACCTTTTTTCTGGAGCATTTTTCCCGCGTTCGTTTTTATAACCTTCGTGTCGGGACTGCTGATAGTAATATTTTCGGTGATGACATTTAAGAACATCTACTCCGATTTTATTTTCGAAAAGATAGTTAATGAGGGCACGCTCGTAAAAGCCCAGCTTGAAAGTGTGGATGATGATGACATACATATGCTCGACAGTATCGTTACGGGATACGCTTCGGCTCTTACAACAAGGATAACCGTGATAGATGAGAACGGTGTTGTTCTGGCAGACAGCAAAGAAACCGCATCGGGGATGGAAAATCACAGGACAAGGCCCGAAGTCTCAGCCGCGCTGGCCGGAGAAAAAGGAAGGTCGGTCAGGTTCAGCTCCACTTTAAAAAAGGACCTGATGTACGCCGCTCTTCCCGTATATAATGTAAACGGTAAAAACATCGTGGTGAGAACAGCCTATCCGCTGATGAGTTTCACTGAAACGATCATACTTTTCACAAAAAGGATACTCTGGGTGGTCACTATTGTCGTCCTGCTCCTCGCTGCTGTAAGCCTGTATTTGTCAAAAAGGCTCAGCGCGCCCCTGATACAGCTTAAGAACAAGGCAAAGAAGTTCGCCAACGGGGATTTTAAACATCAGATAGAGGAGTATTCGCAATACGAGACCAATCAGCTTTCGGAAACAATGGATTTTATGGCCGGCGAGCTTGAGGAAAAGATCAAAAAACTTGAGCTCAGAAATAAGGAACAGTCCGCTATTCTCAAGTCCATGATCGAGGGTGTTATCGCGGTTGACATGGACGACAGAGTCATAATGATAAATCAGTCGGCCTGCAGAATACTCGGTGCGGATCCGCAGAAAGCCCACGGTAAACTGATCCAGGAGGCAACAAGAAACACAAAGATCCAGGAATTCATTACATCGCTGGTTAAGAACAATCTTGTGATCTCCGAAAAAAAGGAAATGCAGCTCAATTTTGAAGGCAGAGATATTTTCATTCACATTCAGGGAAGCTCGCTCCAGGATGCTTTCGGTAAGACGATAGGCGCGGTCATAGTGATGCACGATATCACCGACATTAAGAGGCTCGAGAACATCAGGCGCGAATTCGTAGCCAATGTCTCGCACGAATTAAGAACTCCGCTGACTTCGATCAAGGGGTTCGTTGAAACTCTTATCGACGAGGAACAGTCTGACGACGACAGGCGGAAATTTCTCAATATTATACAAAAACATGTTGACAGGCTCAATTCGATAATCGAAGACCTGCTTACACTGGCTACTCTGGAGAAAGAGGAGAAGGAAGAGGAGTTCGAACTGAGCGAAGCAAAAACCGATGTCATCATTAATAATGTAAAAGAATTGTGCTCCGGAAAGGCCGGTGAAAAGAATATCGCAATTCAGTCAGAGACCTCTTTATTAAGGAATATAAGATGCAGTCAGCCTCTTATCGAACAGGCTCTTTTGAATCTCGTTGACAATGCTGTAAAGTACAGTCCTGAAGGTTCCGAAGTTTCAATTAAATGTTTTGAGGAAGAAAAGATGATCAATTTCTCAGTAACAGACAAAGGCCAGGGGATCAGTCCCGTTCATTTCGATAAAATATTCGAGCGGTTTTACCGCATAGACAAATCAAGAAGCAGAAAAGAAGGCGGAACGGGCCTTGGGCTTTCGATCGTCAAGCACATCATGAACCTGCACAAGGGTAAAGCTACAGTCGAAAGCGAAGTCGGGAAAGGCTCGACTTTCACGCTGAGATTCCCGGGGTAGTTAAGAGCTGATAATGCGAATTTCTAATTCCTTGACTTATTCAAAAACAATCGCTATATTTCTTAGGCATGTAAACTGATTTTCTCGGAGATTATTGGCTTTATAAACTGATTTTCTCGGAGATTATTGGCTTTATAAACTGAAAATATCGAAGCAGGGGGCGAAGTGATCAAGAGAAATATTGAAAATATTCTGTACAAAGAACTGAATAACGACGAGGTCCTTACACTTGTCGGTGCAAGACAGGTTGGAAAGACCACTCTTCTATACAAAATCATGGATCATCTTGAAAAACAGGGACAGACAGCCGGTTTTTTCTCACTCGAAGATAAATATTTACTCACTGATCTTAACGGGCATCCGAAGAATATTTTTAATTATATTAATCTGCCCGGGGATGAAAAGAAAAAGTATTTTCTGCTGATAGATGAAATCCAGTACCTTGACGACCCTTCCAATTTTCTAAAATACATTTACGATCTTTATAAGGACAGGATCAAGCTTGTCGTTACAGGTTCTTCGGCTTTTTACATAGATAAAAAATACAAAGATTCTCTCGCAGGCAGAAAAAAGGTCATAAGGATATCGCCTCTAACATTCACCGAATTTTTGGTTGCAAAAGGTGAACAGGAGCTGTCCGAATCTGTTAAATCAGGAAAACTTCTAAAACCCGAAAAAGATAAAGTCTCTTTTTATTATAGGGAGTATTTCAAATTCGGCGGGTATCCCAAAGCTGTTCTAAAGAACGAACTAAATGAGAAGATCGAAGTCTTAAAAGAATTGTATCTGAGTTTCCTTAAAAAAGATATTCTCGAATCCGGAGTTAAAAATGAGATCAAATTTTATGAACTCCTTAGGCTTCTCGCGGCTCAATCAGGGAGCCTTTTGAATATAAACGAGCTGTCAAACACACTTAACATTTCCAGGGAAGCGGTTGGAAATTATATCTATATCATGGAAAAAGGTTTTATCATCAGACTCATCCGTCCGTTCCATTCGAATATAAGAAAAGAGCTCGGAAAAATGCCAAAAGTTTACTTTCTCGACACTGGTTACAGAAACACAGTGCTGAACAACTATGATGATATAGAGGTCAGACCCGATAAAGGAGAAAGTCTTGAGAACTCATTATTCATAAGCCTGTATAACCGCACTTCAGACATTGACGAGATAAAATTCTGGAGAACTAAAGATAATAATGAAGTTGATTTCATCGTGCAGGAAAAGGCCGCTTACGAAGTAAAATTCAATAGGAATAATTTTAATCCGAAAAAATACGAAGCATTCACTAATTTATACACGAACATCCCTCTTAATTGCGTGTCCTACTCAAAGAATTACCGTAATGAGGAAGGGTTGACCATATTTGATTTTCTGGGGTAGTGCCTAAAATCTATTCAAATCTTCTCCCTAAATCCTTTTTATCACTTTTTCCTTTATCCAGTCAAAAGCCTCACTCTGATCATATTCTATGCCTGATCTTAATAATGCTTCCATATCCCCGGAAAAAAGCAGGTTATTCTCTTTAGCTTCAAGGTTGATCAAGAATTCTTTCAGGCTTGGTGCTTTCCCTGCAGAAAACTCCATATATTTATGAAAACACTTTACAATATTTTCGTAGTCGAGCTCTATATGCTTACCGGCATAATAAAGATCAAAAAGATCCCTGCCTTTGCTTCTTTGATACAGAGCCCTTAGTTTTGTGCCTAAAAGTTCGTTTATATTATAAGTTCTTATATTTACGCTGCCTGAGAACCATCCGCTTTCTACTTTATAAGGAAATTCTACCCAATCCAATACATTGAAGTGCTCGTGGCAGTTGATCTCTATTTTCAATTTCAATTTCATATCTTCATATTCGGAAGTGAATTTGTATAAAGCTTTTGCTCCGTGCTCACCGATCTTTGTAGCTCTTTTCTCTTCAAAAAAAGTGACAACTTCGTCAATTCTATGCATTATCGGTTTAACCGGTCCCGGCTTGATCTGGACAAGATCAATATCTTCGGAATACCTTGCTGCCGGACTCAGGTACAGTTTATGTAGAGCAGTGCCGCCCCGGAAAGCTAAATTTTCTTTTATAAAATCATCAGAAAACAGTTCGATCAAAGTTCGGCTTATAACCAGATCCTGCTCGACCTGCCGGAATTCTTTCCAAGGCGCATAATCCTGCCATTTTGCTATATAAGGTTTTGGAATCATAGGTCGCTCTCCAGCTTGATGTTTATATCAACTTTCCATCTGTTGCTTACGGTGCCTGCTTTCTGTTTTGTATCTGAATTCAGCAGTACAGGATAAAATTTTGTGGAGTTTATATTTTCATAAACAAGGTCATTTATTTTTTTATCCGCATTAAACATTTCAAGAAAAAAACCGAATCGCTGGAGTGAACTTATGTTAGGATACCATTTAAGTAATTTTTCGACATCTTCAAAGCTGATCTCATGAGTTAATTCTTCAAGCACAGACAATATTCTGTTTAGGCCGCCGATTTTTTTCTGGTAATGAATAAGGTCAACAGCAGTTAGTGAAGGACTGGA
>JAQVNT010000168.1 GCA_028702975.1 Candidatus Delongbacteria bacterium | reverse complement strand
GAGATCAGGTTCTTCTTCTCCGACATCGAGCTGTATTCCTACAGATTTATTCAGTACTAGAACACGATTCAATACAAATAAAAAATCCGGACAATTTTCCGGATTTTTTATTTTCAAGTGCCCGGGACTGGGATCGAACCAGCACAGCATTGCTGCCACCAGACCCTGAACCTGGCGCGTCTGCCAATTCCGCCACCCGGGCAGTTTTACAGGGGGTAAATATATGAAATATTATCTTTTTGTCAAGTATTGACTTTTCCTAAAAAATGTATTACATTGTTATACAGGCAGTTAAAACAGGAGAAGATCATGAACGAAATGATAACCATAAGGATACCGAAGGAACTTAAGGATGATCTGGAAAAGATCAGTGTATCAATTCACAGGCCGCTAAGCGATCTGGTCAGAGAGTCTTTGAGGAAATTTGTGGCTGTCGAAAGATTCCGCCAGCTCAGAGAAATGACCACACCTTATGCTAAATCAAAAGGCATATTAACTGACGAAGACATCCTCGGTAGTGAGAAATGAAGCTCGTTTTAGATTCAAATGTCATTCTTGCCGCTTTTGCAACAAGAGGATTGTGCGCTGAAATCTTCGAATCATGCATTGAAAAACACGAAATTGTAATAAGCGCACAGATAATTCACGAAGTATCCGCGAATTTATCTAAAAAGTTCAAAATGCCTCAGGATAAAATCACTCTGATCACCGACTACCTGAAAGAATTCTGCACTCTTGCAGAGACCGATATCCAATCCGAAAAAGTCTCACGCGATCCCGACGATGACGGGATATTAAACCTGGCATTAGTCAGCGGCTCCGAATTTATCATCACAGGAGACAAAGACCTGCTTGTTCTTGAAGAATACAAAGGGATAAAGATCGTTTCGCCGAGAGGATTTATAGAAACAACTTAAGAGGTGCCGCATGAACAAAAAAATAGAAAGACTATTCTACATCGACAGGACTATCCGACAGAAAGGCTGCGTTACTAAAAAGCAAATAATGACAAGATTCAATGTTTGTGAGTCCACAGCGAAAAACGACATTAACGATATAAGAGACAAACTAAATCTTGGGATATATTATTCAGGTACAAAAAAAGGATACACATACAAGGAAAACACTGATCTGAACATGCTGTCTTTTATTGCCGAGAAAACAGTTATCTTCTACGCTCTTATAAAGGAACTTTTATCGAACAGAAACTTTGCTCCTATCATAACAGAAAGAGTTCTCGAGGAACTTAAAAATAACGTACCTGAAGAGTATAGGGCTTCGGAAGGCAAGATCAGCTTCATGCTTTCGGAGGCTGAGAATCCGGAAATGGATAAGTTCGAAGCTGTGATTAATTCGATAATAAACAACACCTGCCTTGAAATATCCTACAAAGACGCCAAAGGCATGAGCAGTTTGAGAACAATTGAACCTCTTCACATTTATCATTATCAGGGAAAATGGGCAGTTTTTTCGTTCTGCAGGAAAGCTGGAGAGTACAGGGTATTCAACCTTACAAGGATCACTAAATTTGAAGCAACAAAAATAAAATTCAGGATTGAGAATCACCCGCAGAATATCATTGACGATCACCTTAACGAGGCTTTCGGAGTAGCCAGAGGCAAAGAGATCGAACAGGCTGTTATATGGTTCTACGAACCCACAAGCCACCATGTAGAAGATCAGAAGTGGCATCCGGATCAGATCACGGATCATCTAACAAGAAAAGGCAAAAAAATACTTCAATTCACCATTCCCGTAGCGAAATATGAAGAGCTTGTAGGCAGAGTACTGAGGTACGCTCCAGACGCCGAGATCAGATCGCCGGGAGCTTTAAGGAAATTCTGGCTCGACAAGATCAGATCTCTTTCGGTCAGATATTTAAAGAAATAAAATACCCCCACAATATTTACGGATCAAGTCAAGTTTATTGCCTTAACCAATTATTAAATTATAACGGTTAATAATAACTTGGAGTTTCTATGAAAGACAGAATGACATGCGGAATAACCGAGATCGATAATGGACTGAGCGGCTTTTACTACGGCGACCTTGTTCTTTCGACATCAAGACCGGGCCACGGAAATATTTATCTGCTGATCTCAATAGCGAGAGGGATATGCTTCAGTGCTAAAGACAGCCCCAAATGCCTGATCTTTACAAACAACGAAAGAAAGAACTGCGCATATTACCAGACGGGGGATGAAGGAATATTTACTTATTATAATTATGCAGCAAAAGACCTGCAATGCTTCAAAAAAGAACTGGTCTCCGTCATAAAGACAACTGGGGCGAAAATTGTTGTCGTCGAGAATGTCGAGCTGGATTTCGGGAAAAGTTCTGACTTTTACAGATACCTGAAGAAAACAGCTTCGGATTCGGAGATCCTTATCTTCGTTAAAGCAAATATGTCACGGAACTCTGAAAGGAAAAGCTACTTCGACCCGAAAATCGCGGACATTGAAGGCTCCGCCGTACTTGAGCAGGTAGCAGACAAGTTCATAATCATGCACAGACTTGATGTACTAGGAATAAAGGACATGTCGGGAAGGGATCAGCGCGATCTGACCGATCTCAGGCTCTGCTCGGGGGATGTTCTGAGAACCGATACGAAATATATACTCTTCGACAGCGAAAAGCGTATTTTCAAAGATTTCACGCCCGACGACAAAAGGTACGGATATTATTACTTATAAGAGGAGGAGTCATGAAAAAACAATCTGGAACAGAAAAAAATACAGTCCCCGGCCGCATCTATTTCAAGAATCCTAAGACGGGAGAAATACAGAGCACAGGAACAGGCTTTAACTATCCGCTAAGCGCATTCTCAATAGCATGGGGGATCCCTCTCTTCATAAAAAACCTGCATTCATGGGGCTACATCTACCTGACCTTCATGTCAGTCTATCTCCTGCTCTACCCGCAGTTCAGGAACAGAGAATTCGGGGCAATAATCGTCTTCATCCTCGTAATAGGCACATTATCAACATACCTCGGCTTCAAAGGAAACAGACTACTCGCTATCAACTATCTCCAGAACGGCTGGCAGATACAAAATCCCGAAGAAGCAGGAGTTGCCGACACTTTCAGGAAATGGGGCCTCGAAATAAAATAATATTTCCAAAGAGGTCTCGCAGCCGTCAGGGGAATTTGATGGTTTATTAAAGAAATTCCCCTGTGTTTTTTTCTTGACATAGCATTTAAAAAGAATTAAAATCAGTTATCAGAAGTTCCGATCCCGGAATAAAACCCCGATCTGTATTCTTTGAGACGGGATGAAATAGTATCATGTTAAATTACAGTATAGAAGTTAAGGAATGAAGATTGAAGGTGATGACAAGATGGAATTTTGGAAATTAGTAGGTAAAGTAATACAATCAGCAGCAAGCTCAACAATTAGAGGCAGCGCTTCTCTAAAAGACGCATATCTCAACCAAAAAGCTCCTATAGGAACCGGCGTATATAAGGTTTATCACCGCGGACAGCTGATGAAAGTCGGGAAAGCCGTTGACGGACTAAGAAAAAGGTTCAGCGACTATTACAGAGGAAAAGAAGGAGGTACTGCAGGACTCAAATTCATAACTTCAGAAAACAGAGATCATGTAAGAGTAACATGGCTTGAATGTCCTTCAGATAAATGCAGAGAACTGGAAACACAATGGCATGACAAAGCAAGAACTTCAGGTGAGGAAATGCCTTGGAGCGAGAGGAGATAAATTAATGAATAATAACGCAAGAATACAAAATCTTTTCAAAGATTTTCTAAAGGATTGCTCAATGAAAAAGCAGAAAGAGGAAAAAGTCTTTAATACTGATCTCACACACAAAAATGGTACCTCCATTACCGATTATAGCAAATACAAGTATATTTTTGTAGGAGATAACCCTGGCAAATCAGAGAAGAACGCAAATAAGTATATGGTAATCGATACAAATAAATTATCTTCAGCAGGTAATAATGCTCACAGATTTTTTGAATGGCTCAGTATTGAAGAAACTGTACTCATTCTGAATAAATCAAGCATATACACTGATACAACTGTCAACTTAAAAAAATATAAGAGCAATGATGTTCTTAAAGACAATCTCGAATATATGGCAGATTTGATTTTCAAGTTACATAAATGTTTACCCGCTTGTGAGGTTTTTATAACAGGATTAACAGGCTGTTATGACCCTGAAGATGGTTGGTTAGAACAAAAATTGAATGGGGGGTATCGTGCAAATCAATTTATGCACCCTTTTTGGGAAAAGATTATTGAATTGTACTCAACCCCCGAAAATGATACTTTAAGAGAAAAGATATTTATTACAAAACATTTTGCCTATTGGAAAATATTCGATGATATTGTGTGGACAAAAAGTAACAATATTAATCAGGTAAGAATCACTACAGGTCA
>JAQVNT010000167.1 GCA_028702975.1 Candidatus Delongbacteria bacterium | reverse complement strand
TTTCCACTGGGACCACAAGGAAGATCTCGAGTACGGAGGTGGTCTCGAGATAATGATCGACAATTCCGGCGGGCTGACCGCAGTAAATATTGTTGATCTTGAAGAATATCTTGCGAGCGTAAACTCATCTGAGATGAGGAACGACAACAATATTGAAATGCTCAAGGCTCAGACCGTCGCGGCGAGAAGCACGGTTCTGGCTACAATGGGAAAACACCATTTCGACGAGGGTTTCGATCTGTGCTCGGACGACCATTGCCAGTGCTATCAGGGCATTGGAAAACTCTCGGAACTTTCGGTCAGGGTCGCTGAAGAAACAAAGGGCGAAGTTCTAATGTTCGATTCAAGATTCGTTGATGCAAGATATTCAAAGATATGCGGAGGCATAACAGAAAGGTATTCGGCATGCTGGGAGGATTTCGATCTTCCTTATCTGGCATCTTTTTATGACGACCGGAAAGGGGAAGAGGTGACTGCTGAGCTGTCTGAGAACGAAACCCGTGAATTTATAGATAATTCCGGTCAGGACTGTTTCTGCAATACTTTCAGGCACGAACTTCCTCAATCTCTCTCATTCTGCAAAGATCTATTCAGATGGGAGGTATCAGTAAGTTCTGAGGATATCAGAAAAAATCTGAAGGACAAATTCGGAAAAGAGATAGGGGAAGTTAAGGATATTACGGCTATTTTGAGGGGCAGATCGGGCAGAATAATAAAATTAAAAGTCACAGGTTCGGAAGGAGAGGTTGTTATTGATAAAGAACTGAATGTCAGAAGACTCTTATCGCCAACGCATCTTCCGAGTTCGGCGTTCTATATACTAAAAAGCAGTGACAGCTTCATACTCAAAGGCGCAGGATGGGGTCACGGAGTCGGTTTGTGCCAGATCGGAGCCCAGATAATGGGAGAGTCAGGCTATAATTATAAACAGATACTCAAACACTATTACAGGGGGGCTTCTGTCAGGCGGACAGACGGGTTATGAAAGAGATAGTTAAGGGAACTGATCCCGGCATAATTATATCGCTTACAGTACTTACAGGTATCGGTATGCTTGCGATCTATTCGGCGGGAACCGCTCGCGGAGCAGAAGACCTGATCGTGAGACAGCTGTTCTGGTTCATAGCCGGTATTGCCGTGATCTATTCTGCGCAAATGATCCCTGTAACATCGCTGCTGCCGTTATCGAACCTGTTCTATCTGATACTTCTGCTGATGCTTCTGCTTGTTATTCTTATCGGTTCTGAGAAGATGGGAGCAAAAAGGTGGATAGAATTCGGATATCTGCAGTTCCAGCCGTCTGAGATAGGTAAATTTCTGCTGATATGTACTCTTGCGAGATATTTCAGCGCCGGGAAAATTCAGTGGAACGATAAGAAAGTTTTTATTACAGGTTTCCTCATCGCGGCAATTCCTTCTTTTCTTATTCTGAAACAGCCGGATCTTGGTTCTGCAGTTATCTACATGGTGATATTTCTTTCGATTATTTACGCTGCGGGTCTTCCCGGTTTTCACCTGTTTAATATTTCAGCGATTTTCTTTTTTATCTTCGCCGGTGTTTTCGGGATCCAGATGTATATGAGCGCTCTGATAATATACGGAGTGGCCGTTTTTAAGTTCTCTAAGAAATATTATACTGCCATATTGCTCATTTTGTGCGTCATCGGTGTTTCATTAAGCTCAAATGCTCTATGGAATAACCTTAAACCATATCAGCAAACAAGACTTCTAACATTTCTTGATCCTGAAAAATTTTCCAGAGAAGGCGGATGGCAGGTCGTTCAGTCTAAAACTGCGGTATTCAACGGAAAATTAACAGGAATGGGATTTATGCAGGGCAGTCAGACTCAGCTGAGGTTTCTGCCGGAAGGTCATAATGATTTTATATTCAGCGTAATTGCCGAAGAATTCGGTATGCTTGGGATAATTCTGCTTATGTCAGCTTTCTCTTATTTGTTCTACAGGCTTACAAAGATCGTTTCAAAAACAGGAAGCAGATATCTCTATCTTCTGGGTTCCGGAATAACTGCGCTTATAGCGATCCAGACCGTGCTTAATATTTCAATAAGCGTGGGATTTATGCCCGTAACAGGTCTGCCGCTCCCGTTTGTAAGCTACGGCGGGACATCGCTCATCATCAATATGTTCATGATAGGGATCGTAATATCGCTTGGAAAACATAAAAAGAATATCTGACGGAGTATAGATTATGAAAAAAATAGTTTTGTTCGAAGATGCGGGATATAAAAATTTTGTACCGCTGGTAAAAACAAGGCCATTGTTCGAACTAAAGAACGGTATTTTCAGCATAAGGGAAAGATATCAGAGGATATTCGGCGAGTGTGAGCTCTATTATTTTTACAGAAAAGGTTTTGAACCGTTAATGAATGATAAGGGGCTGAAGAAACTTACCGACCTGGGTGACGGAGCCCAGTTCACAGCAATAAATGCGCGAATAGTTCCTGATAAAAATTTTTTGAAATTTTTCGATGTGCTGATCAGTAAAAAAATAAAACTCGCCGCTGACGACAACGGAGTTCTTTTATGCGGCACTTTTACTTCAAAGGAAGAATTTGTAGAAAGCGTGAAAAAAGGTGTAAAAACAAATACCAGGCCTCTTCTGGAAATGATCAAATATCCCTGGGACATTGTTAACGGGGCAGGAGAATGGATCAAATATGACTTCGATCTGATAAAAAAAGAGCGCAAATGGGCTCTACCAAAAACTCAGGGTCTGATAATCGAAAATAAAGATAATGTCCTCATAAGCAAAAACGCTGTGATCAGACCCGGTGTTATCATAGATGCTTCAGATGGTCCGGTTATTGTCGACGACGACGCAGAAGTCATGCACAACAGCGTTCTTCTGGGTCCGGTTTACATAGGGAAAAGATCAGTTGTTAAAGTCGGCTCAAAAATATATCATAACACATCAGTCGGAGAGTACTGCAAGGTCGGAGGAGAGATCGAGGGAAGCATAATCCACGGTTTCAGCAACAAGCAGCATGACGGTTTTCTCGGTCACTCATATATCGGTGAATGGTGTAATATGGGTGCGGATACGAATAATTCCGACCTCAAGAACAATTACTCGAATGTGAAAGTAGAAATAAACGGTACTTTAATCGACACAGGCACTATGTTCGTCGGAATGTTCATGGGAGATCATTCAAAGACGGGTATAAACACTATGATCAACACAGGCACTGTTATAGGCGTGGCGTGCAATGTTTACGGCGAAGGATTTCCGCCCAGATATGTTGAAGATTTTCATTGGGGCGGAAAGGAAAAACTGATAAGGTATCCCTTTAATAAAACTGTCGAAACGATCAAAACAGTAATGTTGAGAAGGGGCAAAGTGCTTGAAAAAGGGGAAGAGGATATTCTGAAAAAGATATTTCTGAAATTAAAATAAGGAAACGGTCATGTCAGACAAAAGGTTTTACATTATTTCAGTGATCGCGCTGATAGCAGCAATAACCTTAAGTTACAAATACGAGAAAGCGGACGCAGCAGGTGGAAATTCACTCCAGTATTTCCAGAAAATGAACTACATTCTCAGAGTGGTTGATAATGTCTATGTTGATGAGCCTGATGTTGATAAGATGATGGAAGGAGCTATTGAGGGAATGCTTAAAAAGCTCGACCCGCATTCGTCCTATATATCTGCGGATAAGCAAAAGGAAGTCGAGGAGGATTTTAAAGGTGAATTCGGTGGAATAGGGATCGAATTCGAGATCAAGGATAAATACATAACCGTGATCTCTCCCATTCCTGACACGCCTTCAGAAAGGCTCGGCCTGATGCCGGGGGACAAGATCATAAGGATTGACGGTAAAACAGCATATGACATCACTACAGAAGATGTTTTTAAAAGACTTAAGGGTAAGATAGGTACTAAAGTAAATATCACGATCGCAAGAACAGGCGCTGAAGAACCTCTTGAATATGAAATAATAAGAGCGGCGATACCGATACACAGCGTTACCGCAAAATGCATGCTCGAAGATGATAAAACGGGATATGTTTCGATAAACAGGTTCGCAGAAAAGACTTCTCAGGAGCTTGAGGAAGCATTGGATTATCTTGAGAGCAGCGGAATGGAAAGACTGATCCTTGACCTGAGGGGAAATCCGGGCGGGCTGATGGACCAGGCTATAGATATATCCGACAAATTCCTCGACGAAGGCAAGCTTATAGTTTATACAAAGGGCAGATTCCCGGATTTCGACGAGGAGCATTATTCCACGAATTATGCGACTCATAAGAAAATGCCGATCATAGTGCTTATCGACGCCGGTTCGGCATCGGCATCCGAGATCGTCAGCGGCGCTTTGCAGGATCATGACAGGGCGTACATACTTGGAGCCAGATCGTTCGGCAAAGGGCTGGTGCAGAGACCCTTCGAGC
>JAQVNT010000166.1 GCA_028702975.1 Candidatus Delongbacteria bacterium | reverse complement strand
TTTTTTTATTCGCGAAGAGTTCGAGCATCTTTAATAGCAGGTCGTCAAAATCGAGCGCGTTGTTCGCCTTTAAGATCCTGTCGTATTCGGGCATGATCCGCTTGGTTACGCTTGTGACGGGGTCGATGGCGGTGACGGCGGAAAGGCTGGTGAAACGGTTCTTGAAATACGAGATCTTGTAGCTGATAAGCTTGGGGTCGAACATGTCGTCGGCGATGTTCAAATTGTGCATCGCCTTCCTTATGGCCGCGTGCTGCTCGGGAGAACCGTAGATCGAGAATCCCTTTGTGTAGCCGAGCTCGTCCAGATTCTCTCTGATCAGCCTGACGCCAAGCGCGTGGAAGGTCGAACATGTGATGTCCTTATGCGCTTTGATAGACTTCGATAGCCTGTCGCGCATCTCTTCGGCCGCCTTGTTCGTGAATGTCACTGCCAGGATGTTCTCCGGATCAATGCGGTGATGCGATATCAGCCTTTCGATCCTGCCGATGATGACGCGGGTCTTTCCGCTCCCGGCTCCCGCAAGAACAAGGCAAGGCCCTTCGAAATGTTCGATCGCCTGTATCTGACTGTCGTTGTAGTTCATAAATTATTTTGAGGGGAAACATACGAGGAACGCGGCGCCATTGCCGAATTCGGATTCCACCTTGATCTTGCCTTTATAAGAATTGACCATCTGCTTGGTTATCACAAGTCCGAGTCCCGTGCCTTTTCCGCTTTCCTTTGTGGAAAATCCGGTCTCGAATATTTTTTCCATGTCTTCGGGCTTTATACCCGTCCCCGAATCTTTTATGTAAAGACAGATCATTTCGCCTTTAACGAGTGTCTTTACGGTTATTTTCTTTCTTTCAGTTTTCTCAACTGCGTCATAAGCATTTTTCAGAAGGTTGGTAAATATCTGGTCAAAGTGCAGAGGAACGCCTTTCATTTTAGGCAGATCTTGTGAAGGTATGAAGCTGATCTCAACAGGATATGAATTCTTCAGCTTTATCTTCATCGAGCCGATATTTTTCTCGATAAGGTCGTTCAAGTCGAATTCCACCTGTTTCTCGGAGATAGAACTCTTAATTCTGTTTGATACGCTCTTGACCATGTTTTCCATTGTATCCAGGCTGCTGTCAATAAGGGTCATTATATTGTTCGCATTTGAGTCTTTAGGCAATGACTTTGAAAGTTCGTCCTCAAGAAGCTGATATCCGGTAATAAGGGTCTGCAGCGGACTGTTCAGGTCGTGAACTATCGAGGCTGAAAATTTACCAAGTTCGTAGAATTTCTCCATGTCCATGATCTTTCTGCTCTTTGTTAAAACTTCGTCGAGCAGGTCGATGTTCTTCTCTTCCAGGATCTTATTCTGATGCTCGATAAGTTCCTTCATCTTTTTGTTCTGAAGACCGTGCTTGACTGACTGCAGAAGCTGGTTCAAATCGACGGGTTTGAAGAGGAATGAATAAATATGGCCCTTGTTTATTGCCTTTACGATGTCCTTTTTATCCGAGTTTCCGCTTAAGATTATTTTGCAGATATTGGGGTAGAGGTGGTGGACTTTCTCGGTCAGGTCGCAGCCTCTCATTCCGGGCATCATCTCATCTGAAATAAGCACATCGACCTTCCTGCTGCTCAGAATATCGAGCGCTTTTACGGGATCGGTCTCTTTTATTACATGAAAATATCTTTCCAGAATAAGTTCAAGTGACTGAAGTATCATAAGTTCGTCATCAACTATCAGAACAGTCGCCCTTTCTTCGCCTTCAAGTTCGTTATCGAAAGAAATTTTGGTGAACATAGACAAACTCCGCAGAATAATATAAATGTAAATGAATTGTAACAAAAGATATGTTCAAAAACAATTACAATATTAAAAAAAAAGCCGGAATAAACCGGCTTAACTAAAAAACAGATCAGTATTACTCAGCTTCAGGCACAACATTTACAGAGATCTGAATATCGAGGTCTGAGTGAGACTTGTAAGGGATCTTGTATTCGCCGAGAAGTTTGATGTTCTCTTCGAGATGTATCCTCTTCCTGTCTATGTCGATACCTGCCGATTTTAATTCATCAGCTATGTTCTGTGAAGTAACCGAACCGAAAAGCTTATTCTCTTCTCCGACCTTCATTTTTATAACGACTGTCTTTTCTTCGAGCATTTTTTTCAGAAATTCTTCCGATTTTTTCAGCTGTGCTACTTTATAACCTTTGGATTTTGTAGTTTCTTTGTATCTGTTCATGTATGAGTCAGTGGCAGGGAAAGCAAGCTGATTAGGAATGAGATAATTTCTAGCGAAACCGTCTTTGACCTTAATCACCTCACCGGCTTTTCCGACTTTTTCAATGTCCTGTCTTAATATGATCAACATTGTATTATCTCCTTTTTTATCTTGCAGTATTGTCAACGAACGGCAGAAGAGCTATGATCCTGGCCTTTTTGATCGCATTTGTAAGCATTCTCTGATGCTTTGCGCACACGCCTGAAGTTCTTCTGGGGATTATTCTGCCCTGTTCTGTAGTGAATTTTGTCAGCATTTTATCGTTTTTGTAGTCCAGATAGACAACATTCTCTTCGCAAAATCTGCAAATTCTTTTCTTTTTATCTTTAATCATTTTATACCTCTTACCGTTTGTTTAATTTTCTTCGCCGGTCGTCGCTGCTGCCGCAGCTTCTTCTTTTGCTGCTTCGGCTTTTGCGGCTCCGGTCCTGTCAAGTTCTTCCTGTTTCATTGCCTTTTTATCGACAACTGTTGTCATGTAGCGGATAACGGAAGAATTCAGGTTCATGTCGTCAACAAGTTTCTGCGGTATTTTATTTCCGGCATTGTACTTGAAAAGAACATAAAATCCGGTGGGCTTTTTGTTTATGGGGTAGGCAAGTCTTTTCTTTCCCCACTGATCAACGGCCGTGATCTCGCCGTCTGATTTTATCATTTCCTCGTATCTGGAAATGACGGTGTCGATTTTATCCTGATCAAGCGTCGGATCTATGATCAGAACAGTTTCGTATCTCTTCATTTTACCTCCTTCTTTTGGTCTTACGGCCGGCAGAACCGTTCCGCCGGCAAGAATTCAAGCGCCAAATTTAAGCTATTTTTTAATTTAAGTCAATAATTATTTATTTAAAATTTCAGAAGACATCAATCCTCGACTGAGTTATATCTGTTCATCGCCCTGTCAATACCTTCCGTAATGCAGGAATATAGCGCATCGATACTTCTTTCGACTGTAGATGTCACATCCTTTTTAAGTACCGAAGGGATCTTTGAAAGAACAAGATCGGGCAGAACATCGGGGTTCTTGTTTAAGATCGAATCGATCTGGTCTGTCCTGAAGCCTATCCTCAGGCGCGGGAATTCTATGGTGTCGAGGCTGTTTATGATCGACTTTATACCGTTATGGCCGCCTGCCGAGCCGGATTTTCTGAGCCTGAGAGTACCGAACGGGATATTTATATCGTCAAAAATTACGATGATATCTTTAGGCTCGGATTCAAAATAATTCAATATCTCGGCAACGGCAATTCCGGATAGATTCATGTAGGTAGTAGGCTTTACAAGGATAACTTTCTCAGAATTAATAAAGCCGGAAGCGGCAAAATATTTACCCTTTCCGGCTTTGAATGTGAAACCGTATTTCTCCGCAAACGCATCAACGGACGCAAAACCCAGATTGTGCCATGTGTCTTCGTATCTTGAACCCGGGTTTCCGAGACCGATAATTATCTGCACAGTAATTTCTATTTTAAATTATCAGTTATTACTTCTTTGCCGGTTTTGCGCCTTCAGCAGGTTTTGCGTCTGCGGCGGGTTTTGCACCAGCGGCAGGCTTGGCGCCTTCAGCGGGTTTAGCGCCTTCGGCGGGTTTGGCCTCAGCAGCGCCGGCTGCGGGAACTCCGCCTTCGCCTTCAGCGGCTGAAACAGCGGCTCTGGTTATTCCGACCCTGCAGAGCAGCATGCCTGCCGGAGAAACGATCTTGATATTCTCCCTGACGACATCGGAAGCGTGGATCGTGTCTTTAAGCTTCAGAGGTGTTACATCAATGAATACTTCGTTCGGAATATGTTCCGCCATAGCTTCGATCTGAATATCTCTGGAGTTAATAATGAGCACGCCGCCCATGTTCTTAACGCCGAACGGAACGCCTTCGTATCTTACGGGAACTTTCACAGTTACTCTTTTTCCAGGTGCGAGGCTGAGCATATCTATGTGAAGAAGTCTCCATGTTACGGGATGTCTCTGAACTTCTCTGAATACGACCTTGAAATCGCCGAGCTCTGAAGTTATCTCATGAATCTTCTTACCTGATTTTATGGCTCTGTTCAGATCGATCTCATTGATATAGTAGGAATGGCTGTTCTCGATACCGGGACCGTAGAGGTTAACCGGAATGAGGCCGAGTTTCCTTTTTGCTGTAATAGCTCTTTTGCTGTCTTTCT
>JAQVNT010000165.1 GCA_028702975.1 Candidatus Delongbacteria bacterium | reverse complement strand
TCAGCTTATGTTCAGCTTCCTCTGAGGCTATTTTAAGAAGTGTTTTTTCTATCTCCTCGCCTTTGAACCTTCCGGCAAGATCCTCATACAGCTCCTTTGATTTCTGCTCGCGTTTCATGGCCACGATAAGAATGTTCTCGTAATCCATTTCCGGAGCGGGTTCAATATCGGCCATATAATCGGATATCTTAAGGTCGGCGACTTCTTTTACTTCGACCTTTTCTATTCCCTGTTTCCTGATCGTTTCAAGAGTGTTGATGTGTCCTCTCTCCATCATTTCGAGGTCTTTTAAGGTGTCCTTCATTTCCGCGAACTTAGTTTTTGTCTGCAGCTCCTGATAGAACTCCACAGCTTCCTTTTCCCTGTCAACGGCGAAGTCTATGATCGCGTTAAAATCGTCTTTTTTCATTATTTTTCTCCTGTAACTAATATCTTTCCGTATAGACCTCAAAATATTCCTGAGGGTGAAGGCAGGCGGGGCACTTTTCAGGGGCTTTTTTGCCTTCGTGCAGGTAACCGCAGTTCAAACATTTCCATACGATAACGCCGTCTTTTTCGAATACTTTTCCTGCATCGAGATTGCTATACAGTTTTCTGTATCTTGCTTCGTGAGCTTTTTCCACTTCGGCGATCTTTCTGAAGCAGGTGGCCACATCCTTGAAACCTTCCTCTTCGGCGATCTTTGCGAATTCGGGATAAAGATCTGTCCACTCTTCGTGCTCGCCTTCGGCAGAGGCTTTGAGATTCTCGAGCGTCGTTCCTATCTTTCCGGCAGGATACATGGCCGTAATCTCAAGCATTCCTCCTTCTAAGAATTTGAAAAATCTTTTGGCGTGCTCTTTTTCGTTGAGAGCTGTTTCGGCAAAGATCTCGCTTATTGACACGAGCCCGTCTTTTTTAGCCTGTTTTGAAAAATAGTCGTATCTCATCCTTGCCTGAGATTCACCTGCGAAAGCTTTAAGCAGATTTTTTTCTGTTCTCGCTCCTTTCATTTCCATTATTAACTATCTCCTGATTTTTTATTTATTTTTCCACAGTCCGTGAAGGTTGCAGTATTCTCTCGCTACAAGATCTTCACTGTACGGCACAAAGAATTCGGCGTGGGGTTTTTCTCCCGGCTTTAAGAATTTTCTCTGCGACCACGGACCGTTTATCACCTCGACCCACTCTATGTGATGCTTGTCTTCCATTGGATGATCGACCGAACCTACTTTTACGATTATTCCCTTATCGGTTTTTTCTATGACCGGAACATGCTTTTCATTTGCAGCGTCGGTGGAGTTGGCTTTGAGCTCTTTCATAGGCTGTCCGCAGCACACAAGTTCTCCGCCGCCTTCGTGAACGACTTCGACCATATTGCCGCATATTTCGCATTTATAGATCTGCTGGAATTTTGCCATGATGTTCTCCTTATTTATTTTATTCTTTACAAAGCTAAACAGCCGGTATAAGAGGTGTATAAACCCTTTGAGCCAGGTCTTTGTCGAGCATGAACAGACCGTTCGAGTTCTCTTTTATCAGCGTAAGTTTGTCGATTATATTCCTGTCGTTCTCCTCTTCTTCCACCTGCTCGTCAATATACCACTGGAGGAAGTTGAAAGTGGCTCTGTCCTTTTCTTTTTCAGCCAGGTCAACAAGTCCGTTGATGCATTTGGTGATATGCTGTTCGTGCTTGAGAGTGGCTTTAAAAGCGTCGAGAGGCGATTTCCATTTGTGGTCGGGCTCATTTATCTGAAAGAGTTTAATTTCCGCGCCTTGTGAAAGAAGATAATTGTAGAACTTCATCGCGTGATCCCTTTCCTCTTTTTCCTGAACCGACATCCAGTTTGCGAACCCGTCCAGTCCCATGTTCGAAAAATAGGCCGACATAGAAAGGTACAGGTAAGAGGAAAAAAGCTCCTCCTGGATCTGTTTGCAGATCGCCGTTTCCATTTTTTTACTTAACATAGCTTCTCCTATAATGATTTGTGTTTTTCTACGAGTGTTTCAACCATCGCGTCGATCTTTCTGTAGTCTTCTTCACGCGGCATTCCTTTGAACAGAACGGGCTCGATCACTTCGACCTTTAAATTGCCGATGAGACCCGAAAGCTGTTCTACCATTTTGCCGCCCCAGCCGAATGATCCGAATATGGAAACGAATTTCGTTTTAGGCCTTAGAGCGTTCGCGAGAAAGGCCGCATAGACGGCTGCCGGATGGGCTCCGGCAAGAACGATCGGACTTCCGATAATGATGGTTGACGCGTCAACCAGAGACATCGCGAGTTCGCCGACATCTGTCACGGGCAGGTTGAACTGCTTTACGGAAAAACCTTTTTCAATGAGTTTGCCGGTCAGATAGTCGGCCATCAGCTTCGTGCTCCCGTGCATGGAGACATAAGGTATCAGAACTTCCTTTTTTACTTTATCGGAAGTCCAGTCGCGGTACGCCTCAATGATGACTTCAGGTTTATCGTAGATCGGGCCGTGGCTCGGAGCGATAAGATTTATATCGAACTGAGTCACCTTGTCGATGTTCTTGACTATAATGGTCCTGAACGGCATCATGATCTCGGCGTAATAGCGCTTCGCTCCATGTATAACTGTCGCGTTATCACCCGCATACATGTCTGATCCGGCGTAATGTGAGCCGAAGAAATCGCACGAGAATAATATCTTGTCCTCCTCAAGGTAGGTCACCATGGTTTCAGGCCAGTGCACCCACGGCGTCAGAAGGAACCTGAGCGTTTTATTCCCGAGAGAAAGTGTATCGTTGTCCTTTATCACCAGAAATTTTTCATCGCAGATATGCAGGTGGTCCATTTCGAATGCCTTGCACTTCTCGTTGGTCACGACTTTCGCATCAGGGAATTTCTCGAGAAGCATCGGTATAGAGCCTGAGTGGTCCTGTTCGGCGTGGTTGGTGATTATATAATCGATCTTATCCGCCCCTGCTTCGCAGAGGTTCATCTCAAGCTCGTGCCATTTCTCCGGATCAACAGTATCGATAAGAGCTGTCTTTTCGCTCCCTTTTATCAGGTATGCGTTGTAGCTTGTTCCTTCAGGCAGAGGTATCAGTTCGTCAAAAATACGCCTGTCCCAATGGATCGAGCCTACGGAGAATATGTCCGGTTTTACCGGTCTTACGGTCATTGCTATACCTCCTCGAAATCTTCTTTCCCTACTCCGCAAACGGGGCATACCCAGTCATCAGGTATGTCTTCAAAAGCTGTTCCTGGCCTGATTCCGCCGTCGGGGTCTCCTTCTTTAGGGTCATAGATCCATCCGCAAACAGTGCATTGATACTTTTTCATTTTGGTACCTCCGTATTTATTATTTCTTTTTGTTTACTGCAAGTATTCATTAATATAAACAACATACCGTCATGTTCCAAAGAAAATATATTTATTTTTTCAGGCATTTTTTACAGACCCCGTAGATGTTTACATTATAGTCGTCAGCCTTATGACCGCCGTTTTTGAGAATTTTCTCCAGATCGAGTTCGGAATCGATGTCGTAGATGTGACCGCATTTTGAGCAGACGAAGTGAAAATGAGTGTCGATTTCGAAATCAACATGAAGCTCTGTCGAGTTAACGAATCTCATAGAATTGATTATTTTATTTTCGATGAGCGAATCTATTACATTATATACCGTCATCTTGGAGATCGAGGGAAATTTTTCTTTTATATATGAATAGACCTGCTCGAGCGAAGGGTGCGTCCTGTTCTTGTCAAGGAATCTTAATATCTCAAGGCGGTGCTGGGTGACTTTGAGATTTTTGTTTTTCAGCAGTTCTATATATATGTTGAGTTCCATAATTGCTCCAAGTTGTAACAATTACAATATAAGAATAATTATAGAAGAAGTCAAGGAAAAAATTCTTGTGTGAGATCAGCAATTAATTCGTTATATTTATTATAAGTGGCCGGTTATTTGCCGCTGAACTAAATGGGGACAGCTATGATATGCACACAGTATTTAGATAAAACCGCGATATTTTCAGGTAATGACAAGATAAGTTACAAAGAGCTTTTTGAGAAGATCAATTCGTTTGCGGAACTTTATAAAGGTAAAAAATATTCGATGACCGCGATGTATTCCGAAAACAGACCGGAATGGATGTATGCATTTTTTTCAGGATGGAAGAACAAATGTGCGGTAGTGACTGTCGATCACTCTGCTTCGACTGATGATGTTTCCTACATACTTAATGATTCGAAACCGGGTCTTATATTTTACAGTAATTCGACTAAGAAGAATTTTGAGCTCGTAAAAGAAAAGATCGAGTACGACATAGACGCCATTAATCTGGATGAGATCAGGCTTAAAAAAGTTGGAGGAGAGCTTAGACTTGCAGCCGACAGCGATCTGGATAAGACTGCCGTTATCATCTATACTTCGGGGACGACAGGAAGCCCGAAGGGCGTAATGCTGAGCTTCCGAAACCTGATAGCTAATGTTGACGGAGTATCGAAAAATGTGCCGATCTTTACTCACAAGAAACAGACTCTGATACTGCTGCCGCTCCACC
>JAQVNT010000164.1 GCA_028702975.1 Candidatus Delongbacteria bacterium | reverse complement strand
TTTCAGGTGATGCTGGATTTTCATCTTGCGGAATTGTATGAAGTAAAAGTAAAACGGTTAAATGAACAGGTAAAAAGGAATATTGACAGGTTTCCTGCAAAATTCTGTTTTAGGTTATCCGAAAATGATATGGATTTTTTACGATCACAGTTAGCGTCCGCGTTTGACGACGATTCGGTATTGCGGTCGCAAATTGCGACCGCAAAGAAAGGTGGAAGGACAAACCTGCCTTACGCATTCACAGAGCAGGGAGTTGCTATGTTAGCTGGTGTACTAAAAAGTGGAACCGCTGTTAGAATAAGCATTATGATAATTGAAGCTTTCGTAGAGATGCGAAAATTCATCCACTCTAACGCGCAGGTTTTCCAAAGGTTAGACAGGATGGAGTTAAAACAAATAGAGACTTCCTACAGATTAGATGAAAATGATAAAAAGTTCGACAAAATATTTTCCTTAATGGAAAGCGGAGAGATCAAGCCTAAGCAGGGTATTTTGTTTGATAAGCAGGTATTTGATGCGTATAAGTATGTTTCGGATATCGTGAAGAGCGCAGAAAAGTCAATTCTGATCATAGATAATTATGTGGATGATTCGGTTCTGACGATATTGTCCAAGCGAAAGAAGGGCGTTAAAGCTTCGATTTATACCAAAAATATTTCGGCTCAGCTTAAGCTAGATGTGAAAAAGTTTAATGAGCAGTATGAGCCTGTCGAAATTGTGGAGTTCGATAATTCCCACGACCGGTTTATCGTGATCGATGAGAAAGTAATTTATCACTTCGGAGCGTCGCTGAAGGATCTTGGTAAAAAGTGGTTCGGTTTTTCAAAGATGGAAGTTGAGGCTGTCGAAATGTTGAGCAGGCTGGGGTTACGGAAGTTGAAGTAATGTAAGAGAGTCGGGTATGTCGGAATTAGCATTTATAGTTTTTGGAAATTCGAGATTTCATTTGTATATTATATCGCTGATCTGACATAAGGTGAAAGCGAATAAACCTGAACTTATTGATAGGAGAAGAAAATGACAAGAATTATCCCGATGGAAGACTTTTTCAGAAATCCGGAAAAATCAAGTGTAGAGTTGTCTCCGGGAGGGAATTATCTCTCATGGATGGAACCGTGGAAAAACAGAATGAATGTTGTTGTAAAAAACATGGTAACCGGAGAGATCAAACGGGTTACAGCGGCGACAGAAAGAAGCATTTATTATTATATTTGGGCAAACGACGACCGTATAATTTATATTATGGATAAAGGCGGCGATGAGAACACAAGGCTGTATGGCGTTAACTTTGACGGATCGAACCAGATTGAATTCACACCTTACGAGAATGTCAAATGTGATATTGTTGATGAATTAAGAGATGATCCTGACCACATTCTTTTTCAAATGAATAAAAGAAATCCTGAAATCTTTGATATTTTCAGGCTCAATATAAATACGGGAGAGATGACTCAGATTGCGGAAAACCCGGGAAATATTAACAGCTGGATGACAGACCATGACGGAAAACTTCGTTTAGCAACAACGATCGACGGCGTAAATACCGGAATCTTATATCGTAAAACAGAAGAAAGCGAATGGAAAGAAATTGCCTCGTATGATTTTAAGGAAGGCGCATCACCGCTGCTTTTCACTTTCGACAACAACTCTCTATTTGTAACCTCCAATGTCGGCAGAGATAAAAATGCTCTGTTTGAATACGATCTCGAAACAGGAAAAGAGGGAAAACTGCTGTTCGAACATCCCGAAGTTGATGTAAACTTCCTAATGCATTCCAAGAAAAGAAAAGTTATAACCGGAGCCTATTATGTGACAGATAAGCGGCATTTTCATTTCTTTGACGAATTCAGAAAGAAAATCCAGGATTTCATGGACCTGAATTTTCCGGAATATGAAAACGGAGTAACATCTTTCGATAAGTATGAAAAGAAATGTGTGTTTTATTCCGGGAGCGACAGAACTTACGGCACTTATTACTATCTCGATGTGGAAAAATGGGAATATGAAAAATTATTTGACCTTGCTCCATGGCTGAATGAAAACGAACTGGCCGAAGTGAAACCGATAAAGTATAATTCAAGGGACGGCCTGACAATAAATGGCTACCTGACACTGCCCAAAGGTAAAGAGCACAAAAATCTGCCTGTCGTTATCAATCCGCACGGAGGCCCGTGGCATAGAGATCAATGGGGATTCAATCCTGAAATTCAATTTCTGGTTAACAGAGGTTATCCTGTACTGCAGATGAATTTTAGAGGCTCAACAGGATACGGCAAGAAATTCTGGGAAGCATCTTTTAAGCAGTGGGGCATGAAAATGCAGGAGGACATTACAGATTCAGTGAACTGGATTATCGAAGAAGGTATAGCAGATCCAAAAAAAATAGCGATCTACGGCGGCAGTTACGGAGGCTATGCAACATTAATGGGTATCGTAAAAGACCCTGATCTGTACGCAGCTGCAATTGATTATGTAGGCGTGTCAAACATGTTCACTTTTCTGGAAACAATCCCGCCATACTGGGAACAGGCAAGGAAAATGTTTTACGAAATGGTCGGTGATCCTGTAAAGGATGCTGAACAGTTTAAAATTACCTCTCCTGCTCTAAATTCGGAAAAGATCAAAACGCCGCTGCTTGTTGTTCAGGGAGCCAACGATCCCAGGGTCAAGAAAAATGAATCGGATCAGATGGTCGAAGCTCTCAGGAAAAGAGGCGTAGAAGTCGAATATATGATCAAGGACAATGAAGGCCACGGTTTCTATAACGAAGAAAACAGATTCGATTTCTATAGAGCTATGGAAAAGTTTCTGAAGAAATATTTGGGATAAATCATTTACAGATCATATCTGGCGGTTATTATTGACTAATATAATTTATGTTTGTATATTTTTTAAAAGTTAAAAAAAAAGGAGTCAACTATTAATAAAATGAATTTTTAGAACCGCCCAAAACCCGTTCATTGACATAGTCAAGACAGTCCAAAAAAATCACGCTATTTCAAAGAGCATAAGACATTGATATTATGGCTAAGCATTCGCAGGACAAACAAAATGAGTTCTGTTTTTCAGCAGTGCGAATAAAACCCTGAGCAACTTGTTTGCTGTGGCGATAACCGCTTTCTTGTATTTCATTCCTTCATCACTTTTTTTCTGGAAGTAAGTTTTAAAGTACGGATTGCACCTTATCACGCACACAGCCATAATCCAGATGGTTCTTCTAAGATGGGCATTGCCGCGCTTGGTGATCTTCCCATTGCTGTGAACGGAAGTTCCGCTTTGTTTAACAGAAGGATCTGTTCCGGCAAAAGCTATAAGCTGCTTTGCAGATGCGAACTTATCTATATCGCCGACTTCAGCTATGAAAGCACTTGATGTGCCTTTTCCGATACCGTCAACTGAAGAGAGAATGGTGTGGTCATCGTTGTCGTTTTTGTTAATCTCTTCTTCGATGATACGATCGAACCTTTTAATCTCTTTTATGATGTATAAAAGGCGATCCACTTTTGAAATGAGAGTTATTTCAGAGTATTCTGCATCTATACCGATAGAGTTTGCTGCCAGCTCGAAAAGCAGTTCTGTTCTTATCCTGGTTTTATTTGCAGTAGCCTTGTTAAGCTCTTTTTCAAGCTTTTTGAGGTTGTATTTTCTGACGCTTTTTGCACTTGGAAATACTCTCAGAATCTCGAGATTACTCTGCGTAAAGATGCCTGTTTCGGTTAACAGTTCCGGGAATGTATAATTCAGAATGGCTTTAATCTCAGTTTTCAGCTTAGCGTTATCACGAGACAGAGATTCTCTTTCTCGCAAGACCACTCTGAGAGAATCAAGTTTTCTTTCGGTAACAATTTCGATCTCAGGCGATGACTTCTCGGCGTATTTAGCTATAGAATGAGCATCCTTCTTATCATTCTTTGTTTTCCTTAGTGTTTCTGATCTGATAAAATTGTTTATCAGTTGCGGATTGACCACAGAAACATGGAAATCCTGTAGCAAAAGAAATGAGAGCAAAGTATAATGATACGAGCCCGTTGATTCCATCACGATGAGAACTTTTTGTTTATCATATTCTGATAGCTGAAGACTAAGCTCACTGAAATCATCAGAGTCCATTTTAAACTTAAAATGAACAGGCTTGATCTTACTGTGATCAAGAATGCATACATCGAAGCTCGACTTCGAGATGTCTATGCCTACGAAAGTAGTGTACATGCACCCTCCTTAGGTTAGTTTTTATTAGCAAGGTATTGCTGTTATCCAATCTCCATATTGACTGAGGCTATTACGCCTAACCAACTTATCGGGATTAACAGCAAGCAGCTGACTCCTTTAGAGGTTTGTTCGTAAACAGGGACCTAGAAAACATGAGGCTGTCTTGCTATTACAAATTTAATTAAAACTTAACGAAATTTAAACAAAAAATAAGTAGGAGATAAATATGATCAGCTTAAACAAGGCCGTTTATTTCATTATGTTAATGATTTTTGTGAGCTTGAACGCTCAATTAACTAAAATCGAAATCGA
>JAQVNT010000163.1 GCA_028702975.1 Candidatus Delongbacteria bacterium | reverse complement strand
TCGTGAAATTAATCAAAGAATGTTAATCTTGGGTTTGGTTTGAACAGCTCACAACATTGGCAAAATATCAATTGTTACTTAGAGTGTCGGCTTAGCTTATCACAACTGCTTTTTGCCATGACCGTTATGATACATTGCAACTTCATGACGGGAGGGAATATGGACTAATACTATTTAATCTGATTGCCGGAGGAAAAAACCGGAAGAAATACACTTGTATTGAGAGCGAGAAATTGTTACATTAACAAGAAATACTAAAAAGAGAACCGGAGGTTCAAAATGGAGAAAAGATTTATTGTCACAGCTCTTTTAATCACACTGCTTTCTGTTGTATTCTCGATGAGTGGAGACGGTGGAAATGTGCCTGTTGTAAAAAATGAATCTGAAAATGTAGATAATCAGGTAGAAGATAATACGAATAACGATAAAATTGTGCCTGTAGTGAATACTGGAACTGTTAAAGATCAGTTTGGAATTGATACCGGGATGACAAAGGAAGAGTTGGAAAATTTTAAAAATGAATACCTTGAATTCCAAAAAAATTGTGGTATCTATGGTAAAGACTTTTTGTTTTATCATAAAGCTAATTTAAATGCAATAAGTGAATTTGCTAATCATGATATGAATCTCAACAGGACAGTAGATTTATGTACATCAAACGATTTTGTAGTTAAATCTGAATTGATTGTGATTGTATCTTTTTTGGATTTTAGCATAGAAAAAAATAAGGAATTAACATATCCGATAACATTAAATGTTAAGGTTCATGAAGTGTTAATGAATAATACTGAATATACAAAAATACCCGATACAATAATAGTAAAGGGTACAAATTTTCCGAATTGGCATTTTGATGAATTTGAATCAGGTCTAACGAAAATGTATAAGAATGGAGATGATAAATATGTGCTTTTCTTATCACGGTTTGGATTTATGGATTTTAAAAGAGCTTTTGAAGAAAAACTTGCAGTTAGAATTGTTGACGATACCTGCTTTGACCCGTTTACTTTTGCATTTGTAGGCTATCAAAGAAAGATAGAAGATAATGAGATCATGTTTGATGAAACCAAGAACCCTCCGGTTTATATCAACTTAGATCAATTCAAGAAAAATGTAAAGGAAATCAACCGGATAAACGACATCATTAACTTTTATAAAAGGAGCTACAAATGAAGATAAGATTTCTTTATATACTCCTTGCAATGCTCATGTCTTCGTTATGTTTTGCTGATTCCAAAGTAGCTAATTCAATCGGTTTGGTACCTGCCTGGCTTGATAAATCAAATTCTTCATACAGCATCTATAGAGACAGTTCGTTACCTCAGGAATTCAGAGATGTAATGCCTGCTGTATGCCAGTATATACAACCGTCAACAGTCATAGGTCAGTATTATAATTTTAATTACACTGATGAAATCTCTGCACAAGATATGAATAACGGTAAATGTGAGATAAAATATGAATATCAAGGACCGAGTTATCCCATAGCAATGTGCGCTTCAAAATTCAAACCGGATTGGAATAGCCCCGATTGGCAGTATGTGGGTATAATAACGGAATTTGATATTCTGATCAACAGTTCTTATACCTGGGTTACAGGTCAGTTCACTGAAAGCAATGTTTATGACAGAGAACATTCGATGCGTCACGAAGTTGCCCACGCAGTAGGTTGCGGACACACGCCAGCTTCGCAAATTATGGATATTACATACAATCAAAGCAATCCCGTCAGAAATATCTCTGATATTGATTATGATATTTATAGACTGATCGGTAATCCCGCAGGTGAAATTATTGAACCTCAGGATTCTCAAAACGGTTATTATGATTTTCTTAGAAAACAAGGCGGTCAGGTTGTAATTGAAGCAATAAAACCGGAAGACATCGAAACAAATGCTTCGGGTTTAGGGTACTATTCTTTAAATGAAGATTTGTCTTATCATAACTATATTGAAACTGATAATGAGTATGTGCCCGTCAGTAACAAATATGTTCTGAATTGGTCAATAGATACAACTAAATTCTCAAATAAAGCATACAATATACGTGCAATGTCTTCAGGTTATACGATTTTGAATGCAGGAAAGCCATATGTAGATAAATTCCCCCACGATGAGCTTAAAATAAGATTCTCCAACCTTACTCTCAAATCACCTGAATACAATAAGGAATATTCGATTTATGCGCCTTTAGATTTTGAAGTTTTCGGAAAATCTGAAAGTGCTGATGTTTCCATTATGGATATTTACAATATCGGAACTGTCGAATATGTGCTTGAAAAAGAAGAACTGTTCGGAAACGAATTAATATTCTCAGAGACAACAACTTTAACAGACAGCTTAAAATTCAAAAAAGAACTCAGCACAATTCAAGGTCTCGAAACCGGAGATTATCTTGTATCTGTCACTGCAAGGGATTTACAGGGTGTAACTATAGCAGAAATTGTGGAAATGCCTATCCGGATAAATACACGCTCAATACAGATACATGATCCGACCTCGGATGAATTCATGATATATGATTTTGATTTGGCTTCATGGTATTATACAACATGGTTTGTGCTTGCAGGCAAGTTTTATCATGAAGGATTAGATAATAAAGATTTCACAATACCATTTCCGGCAGAGCTTTATGATGTGAAATGGTGTGAAGAAAATAATATGCAGGCGTCAGTTTACAGCACAGATTATCCGTCAGAACTTCGAGTTCCTGATGGGACATATACTTGGACAATGGACAAGTGGCCTAGTTCAAAGGAGCTTTCATCTGTATTGAGCGGTAGTGTTGATCTGTACGCCGAATCATTAACTTTACAGGACAGTATTCATGGTAGCCTCCCCATAAAAGATGAGCAAGGTGCTACATGGTATAATAATACTTATTTGAACATAAGACCTGGATTATATACTTTCTTAGGCAATATGTACGATAAAAAGGATTATCAGAACGAAATTTATACGAAACTGGCTGAAACAGACACATTACAGTTTCTTATTCCGAGCTGGAAAATGAAAACAAGATTAGATCCCAGATATGGAAACGACAGAGTACACTTCAGAAAGACAGAAGATATAGAAGTTTGTATATGGCGACCTTTAGCGGGATTGCAGGCAAATGATACACAAGTGTATTTGTACGATGAAAATAAGGTAGTATTGATAGACAGCCGCACAGTAAATTACACAAACGGCATTGGCAGCAGTCAGGCAGTATCATTTTCAACTAACAATCTTGAATACGGTTTTTATAAACTTGTCGCTGTTGAAACGGATTATGACACAGGAATAGAAGTTAAATTTGAAAAAGAGATCCAGGTTTGTCCTTTTTATGTTAACTGGGAATCCGGCGGGGCATGGCCGTCAGACTGGCCGGGTATAACGGATGAGTATTGGCTAGTAGGGTTATTCTATAATAATGATCCTATAGTAAGGTCATATAGTCTGAAAAATAATTATGCATACGATGAAGAAACAGAAGTGTTGATGAATACTCAGCAATATTCACAAGGCGTGCAATTGAACAAGCCCTATGATGCATTCATGCAGATATATATAGGCTTGAGAAGAATAAATACTTTTTTTAAAACTCTACAGGCTGTCTATCAGGTTTCAATATCTGTTGATAACAAAGATACATGGACTATTCTAAAAACGGCTACAGCAGAAGAATGGGCGACATTAAATTGGCCTGATCAACTAGACAGATGGTGCTTTGCAAATACTGAAACCACAATAAAGAATACGGATGAGCCGATATATATTAAATTGACAGGTATAGATCCTCACGGAACTCTGCGCGACACTACATTTATTGAAGGTGTTTTCTATGACGAGATAATGATCGCTTACACAAAAGAGGAGATATTGGAAGCTCCCGATAATATTACGGCTCAGTTTCATGAAGCGGAGAAATATGATGCTGTGCAGTTAAATTGGGATCACAGCCCGGATTATGAAGCTGGTAGATACTACAGAGTTTACAGAGATGGTCGGGTAATCGGTAACATGATAACAGACAACAGTTTTTTAGATTATACCACAGAACCGGACAAAATGTATAATTATATTGTTACATTGTATGACCAGACTTTAGCTTTGTGCAGCGCTGTTTACGAATCTCCTAAGGCAGGAAACAGCATTAATTTTTATACTGGTTTACTTTCGCCTTCCAATCTTATTATTTCAGAAGAAAACCCAAATGTCAGACTTACTTGGTCTCCGGTTTCCGGGGCTTCAGGTTACAAGGTCTATTCTTCGGGCGACCCTTACGGCACATTTACTGAGAATACAACAGGCACATTTAACGGAGAGGAGTGGGTGGCTCTGCTGACTGAAAGTAAACTGTTCTATTATGTCGTCGCTGTGAATGAAAATAAGAAGGTAATAAAGATATTAAGGACTTCCGGCAATCAGGTTAAATAGAATTATATTCTGGTTAGACTAGTTTGAAGTTGCAACAAATCATAACATTGGAAAAATGTCGCGGCGAGGGGAAATTATTTGCCGCGCTTTTTTCCATGACCGTTA
>JAQVNT010000162.1 GCA_028702975.1 Candidatus Delongbacteria bacterium | reverse complement strand
TACGATTTTTCTATAACCTGTCTGGATATTGCTCATCGGGCTTTTTATGTCGCAGTTTTGACTTAATGTACCAATATAAACATTGTAGGACAATCCGTTTTAAGGAGTCTCATTATCTGTAGATCTGTCCCATGAGAAAGTTATATTACTGCCGTTGATATCTGCAGACAGATTTAAAGGTGAACTTGGGATCGTGTTAGGTACCGGAGAGTTGTTCATGTATATTTTTGAAATTATCGACGAACCTGTATAACCTGTAAGCAGAATATCAAGGTCTCCGTCATTATCAAAATCACCCCAGGCAACTGAACTATAATATACTCCTGTCAGACCTGCATTTATATCGATGAATATCCCTGAATCGTTATTATATATTTTTGAAATTTTTAGCGTTCTTGTATCGCCTGTCAATACGATATCCAAGTCACCGTCATTATCGTAATCACCCCACGCAACTGAACTGTAATACACTCCTGTCAGACCTGCATTTATATCGATGAATATCCCTGAATCGTTATTATATATTTTTGAAATTTTTAGTTTGCTTGTATCGCCTGTCAATACGATATCCAGATCTCCGTCGTTATCGTAATCTCCCCAGGCAGCAGAACCATCAATTACTCCGGGCAATCCTGCATTTATATCGGTAAAAACACCTGACATATTATTATATATTATTGAAACAGGTCCAAAATCTGAATCACCTTTAAGAAGCAGATCAAGATCTCCGTCATTGTCATAATCACCCCATGCAGCAGAACCATTCACAACTCCAGTCAACCCTGCATTTATATCGGTAAATATTCCGTTATCGTTGCGATATATTGAAGCTATATTGTAGGCTGTTCCATCGTAAATGAAACCGGTAAGCAGAATATCCAAGTCACCGTCATTGTCATAATCACTCCAGACTGTAAAACCATCCAAAGTTTCGGGCAATCCGGCATTTATATCAGTAAACACTCCTGAATCATTCCTGTAAATTTGAGAAATATTCTCCATTCCCGTATAACCTGTCAATAAAATATCCAAGTCACCGTCATTATCGAAATCTCCCCAGGCAGCAGAACCATCCATAACTCCGGGTAAGCCGGCGTTTAAATCCGTAAATACTCCTGAATCATTCCTGTATATTTTTGAAACAGCTGTCCATGTTTCATCAACACCAGTCAGCAGAATATCCAAGTCACCGTCATTGTCATAATCGCCCCAGGCCACAGAACTGTTGCTTACACCTGCCAACACTGGTCCGATGTCAGTGAAAGCCTGGCAGAATAAAATTGATGCGAAAAACAGAATCAGAGAAAACATAATCTTTTTCATTTACTTGTCCTTTTATGTCATTTATCTTCTTGAAAAGTTAACAGTTCAAATCTATTCTATAATTTCTTAAATGTCAAATTAAAATTTCAAACTTAACCTTTGCTTTTTCAACCCGGTTTATTTATTTTCTCTCAAGTAGCATTCATACCTGTGAACGGAGATAGAAAATATGGCATTATTCCAGAAATCGGTAATTAAGCAGTTCCTTAAACATCCTAGAAAGAATATGTAACATATTTAATAATAGAAAAAGGAGAAGAGTTTTGGAAGAGCATACTGGATCAAAAGACTGGCGGAAAGAGATAGATAGTATTTGGGATTCTTTTTCTGTTAAGAATAAAGTTGGTGTTAACAAGCCCGGTGGAAGAAAGCAGGTACTAAAAGCTCAAGAAAGACTTGAACAACTGAAAAGAGAAGTAAAAGATGATGAAGAATTTAATGAACTTGCTCAAGTACTTGATGAGGAAATGAAGTATAGCTTAAAAAGACATTTTTATGGACCAAAATTTGTTATTATAGGTACATTGATCGGTATTCTGTTTATGTTCTTTTTTTCTTTTCAAGCCAAAGCAAAGATAGATAATATGACAATTGAAAAAGCTGCAAGTCTGCAGGCAAAAAGAATTTCTAAGATTGAAGATATTTTAAAGAAAGACAGAAAAAAAGAAGAATTCTTTCGCAAAAGTATAACTTCTGTAAAAGAAGAGATCAGACAAACCAGGGCCGGAGAGATAACTGAACCGCAGAAATACACTGTTGAAGAAAAAGAAGAACTTATCGAAAAAGCAAAGATAAAACTTAATGAAATTGAAACGGATCTTAAAAAATATTCAGAAGAACTCGAAACTATTAAACCCATGTCATCAGAAGAGTACAGAGAATATAAGCAAAAGCAGGATACTGACATGGCAGATGCTACTTCACGATATGGGTGGAAATCCATTTTATGGCTAATTGTACTTATAGGTGCTTGCTTTGTCCCCGGATTTGAAATTAATAAGCGGGAAAAGAAAAAAGAAGGCAAAGCAGAAAAGGGAAGTTATCTTGGGTTTATAATAACGATCATGTTTAGTGGCAGTAGTGTGAGATATGAAAGAAGTGATGGTTCACAATTTACTGATCATTCAGGTCATCTACATGCATTTGCAATAGCGACAGCAATTCTCTTAACTACAATAGTTCTATATGTTATATTTCTGCCGTATGTAGCTGTTTTTATGGTTGTTAGAAATATAGTGATCCCGGAATTGTTTTAAAAGGAACCCTCATGTTATTTCAGAAGTCGGTAATTAAACAATATCTTAAAAATCTTGATAAAACCAAGGTCAGCGAATCCTACGAGATCTTTCAGAATAACTTCTCCCCTACCAAGATCGAGAAAATAAAAAACATGAAGGAAGAAGAGTATCAGGACGGATTTCTGCGCGATCTTTTTGTGGATGTCCTGGGCTATACTTTAAAACCCGAGGATGATTTCAACCTTGTCAGAGAGAGAAAGAACGAGACGGACAGTAAAAAAGCCGACGGCGCGATAATCAAAGATGATAAGGTCATAGCGGTCATTGAGCTTAAATCCACTGCGACAAAGGACCTTAAGGCGGTCACCGATCAGGCTTTCGGGTATAAGAACAATCAGAGCGGCTGTAAATATGTCATAACCTCCAATTTTCAGAAACTGCGGTTCTATATTGACTATACGATCGAATTTGAGGAATTTGACCTTTTCAGTTTAAGCAGAGAAGACTTTGAAAAGCTATATCTTATATTAAGCAGAGAGAGTATTTTTTCCGACCTTCCGTCAAAGCTTAAGAAGGAGACCAAACTTCAGGATGAGATCATTACAAATAAGCTCTACAGGGATTATTCGGTCTTCAAGGACAGGCTGTATCAAAATCTGATCAAAAACAATCCGCAGTACGACAAACTCACCCTTTTTCAGAAATCCCAAAAACTTCTCGACAGATTTTTATTCATACTTTTCGCCGAAGATTCAGGACTGCTGCCGCCCAACTCAATTTCAAGGATCATTCAGCGCTTCGATGTACTTACAGATGAAGATGCCTATAAACCGCTCTATGAGATCTATAAACAGTATTTCGGATACATGAACACAGGCAGAGAGGGAAAAACCCGGGACGACCATATTCCCGCATACAACGGAGGACTTTTCTATCCCGACCAAACACTCGACAGCCTTATAATAGACGATGATGTACTTAAAGACGATCTGATCAGACTTTCCGCCTATGATTTTAATACCGAAGTAGATGTAAACATACTCGGGCATATCTTTGAACATTCACTTTCCGAGATAGAGGAAATAACCGCGGAGATAGAAGGAGTCAAAGCCGATAAAACCAAGAGCAGAAGAAAAAAGGACGGCGTTTTTTACACTCCGAAGTACATAACACAATACATAGTCGAAAACACCATAGGCACACTCTGCAGAGAGAAGAGGCAGGAGCTTGAGATAGTAGAGATAGAATTTGACGGGACATACAGAAAGACTGACGGCACACTCTCCGTAAAAGGAAAAACCCTCTTTGACAAACTCGAAAGCTATCAAAAATGGCTTCTGACCCTAAAAATAGTCGATCCAGCCTGCGGAAGCGGTGCATTCTTAAATCAGGCACTCAATTTTCTTATTCAGGAACATAAAACAATAGACGACATAATCGCAGAACTCACAAATTCACCACTCAGACTTTTCGACACAGATAAAGCCATACTCGAAAACAATCTGTACGGAGTTGACATAAACGAAGAATCAGTCGAGATCGCAAAACTTTCACTCTGGCTCAGAACCGCACACAAAGACAGGAAACTCTCCAACCTGAACAACAACATAAAATGCGGAAATTCACTCATAGACGATCCCCAAGTAGCCGGAGACAAAGCCTTTGACTGGGCGAAGGAATTTCCTGACATCATGAAAAACGGTGGGTTCGATGTAGTCATCGGGAATCCGCCTTATGGAGCGAAGCTAACTGATGAAGAAAAAAAATATTTGAACATCAAATATATCAAAGGTGGAGGAGAAACAGCAATTTCATTTATGAAACTGTCATATGACTTATTATCGCGGCATGGCAACTTCGGATTTATTGTACCTAAGTCATCAAGTTTTGCTTCAAATTACAATGCAGTAAGAGATTTTCTTTTTGATTACATTACTGAGAATGTAGATTGTGGTAAAGTCTGGAAGGAAGTTAAGTTA
>JAQVNT010000161.1 GCA_028702975.1 Candidatus Delongbacteria bacterium | reverse complement strand
GATGACAAATGGAACCCGATACTGACTACGGCACGAACTTACGAAACCGACACTCTGCTGATAGCGGCGGGACTTACACCGGTGGATGAATTCTACGATCAGGCGTTAAAGTTCGGTTTCAAAGCGGTCAAAACAGGCGATGCCGATGAGATAGCCGAGGCAAGCTCGGCGATGTTCGGAGGAAGGATAGCCGGACTCAAAATGGCAAAGATGCTGGGAAAAGAAATAGAAATAGACAGATCGTTCTATGAGAAGGCGGAAGTATTAAAATCCAAACCCGGAATTGTATTTGAACCCGAACCTGTAGTAATAAAACAGAATTTCACACCTGTTTTCCAGTGCTTCCAGGAAATACCGTGCAATCCCTGCACTACGGTCTGTCCCAAAGGCTGTATCTCGCTTGTGGGCAAATTCGGAAACATTATGGATACGCCGTCTTATACTCTTGATGAGTGTACCGGATGCGGTTTGTGCGTGGCGATCTGCCCCGGGCTTGCAGTGTCTCTGGCTAAGCGTATTGACGAAGCCTCCGCTGAAGTTGTTCTGCCGCATGAATATCTGCTCAGTTTCGCGCCCGGAGATATGATAAATGTGACTGACATCGACGGAAATATTCTGGAAAAAGCTGAAGTAAAACATATCAGGCTGAATAAAAAATACAGAACGCACCTCGTAACGGTCAAAATGTCTTTAAATAACGCATCCAAAGCAATAGGGATAAGGGTTCAGGACGAATCGGTTACAAAGCCATGTGCAGAAACACTTCTGCCCGAACTTCCCGACAACGGTATTGTGTGCAGATGCGAGAGAGTTACTGTGAAAGAACTTGTTGATTTTATTAAGAAATTCAGAGTGAGAGATGTCAATCAGCTCAAACAAATAAGAGCGGGCATGGGGGCGTGCGGATCAAAAACATGCTCAGTCCTGTATCCGAGGATCTTTAAGCAGGCGGGGGTCGATTACTGCGATGTAACGGGAGGCACGGTAAGGCCCGTAACCGTTGAAGTTCCGATGAATTCCTTAATCGAAGGGGAGGTAGAATAAATGCAGAAATTCGACACAGTGATAATCGGCGCGGGAAGCGTCGGACTGCCTCTCAGTTATTACCTTTCAAAAAAAGGTCAGAAAGTGGCGGTAATTGAAAAGGAACACTCGTACGGCAGAGGACAGAACAGAGCAGCCATCGGAGGATTGAGGGCGACACATTCAGATCCGGCAAAGATAAAAATATGCCAGATGAGCATAGATATTTTAAAGAATATGGAAAAAGATCACGGTTTTGAGATCGACTGGCTCGAGGGCGGTTATCTTTATCCGATATATGAAGAGGCGAAGGAGACAGCTCTGAAAGAGCTTCTTGTTAAGCAGAAAAATTACGGGCTCGACATTGACTGGATAAGCCCCGAAGAGATCAGAGAGCTTGTTCCCGGAATAAATATGAACGGCCTTAGAGGTGGCACATTTTCTCCGCATGACGGATCCGCATCGCCATTAAAAACATCCGGAGCTTATTACAGGCTTTCTCTCGATGCCGGAACAACTTTCTTTTTCGACGAAGAGGTTGAAGGATTTTCCAGGGAAGGCGGAAAATTGATCTCGGTGAAAACTGATAAAAGGGTTATTCCGGCGGATGTTTTCATAAACGCCGCAGGCGGTAACGCTAAAGAGATCGGGGCTATGTGCGGTCTCGACCTTCCGGTCTATCCCGATTCACACGAGGCGGGAGTTACGGAACCGGTTAAATACTTTTTCAAACCGATGGTCGTTGACCTGCGGAGCGATAACCAGAGCGCCAATTTTTATTATTACCAGAACGAGGGCGGTCAGATCATCTTCTGCGTTACTCCCGATCCGAAGATCCTTGGAAAGGATTGCGATAATACATCGGAATTCCTGCCGCTTATAACGAGAAGGATCGTTGACATACATCCGAGGCTGAAGAACATCCGCGTGAGAAGGACATGGAGAGGACTCTACCCTATGACTCCGGACGGTTTTCCTGTCGTGGGATGGCCGAAAGAAATTGAGAACATGTTCCTCGCGGTCGGGATGTGCGGGCAGGGCTTCATGCTCGGTCCGGGACTTGGAAAGATCATTTCCGAGATCATCGTGGATAAAACCGATAAATATAATTTCATTTTAGACGAGCTGACCCTTTACAGGCAGTTCGAAGGGAACGAGATGTTGAAATAAAAAAAAGAGGCTCAGGCCTCTTTTTTTTTTACACTTTTTTTATGTTTTCTGCTTTTTCTTATTCGTGGCCGGGAAAAGAATATTGTTCAGTATGAGCCTGAAGCCGGGTGAGTTTTTATGTAACTCGAGCTCTGTCGGAGGGTCCATCACATAATGTTTGTAGTCCTCCGGATCGTGTCCGCCGTAAAATGTAAAGAATCCGCGTCCGACCGGGGCGTAAATATATTTTATTATCTCTGAATTCTGAACTTCCCCCAGGATCACCGCGCTGGGCTTAACAAGCGATCTGCGGAACGCCGTTGACTGCCCCATGAATCCTTTTACGAGCCTTGTATGGTTCTGCGTCAGTATGCAGGGGATAGGGTCGAATTTAGCGGAGAAATCGAAAAGCGTAAAATAATCGTTCTCCTCATTCATTGTCCTGCTCATTTCTTCGGAGAGGTCTATATCTGAATGCTCGTAAACATAAGGGTTCATTTCGACCCTGAAATCTTTAAAGGCGATGCACTGGTCGTAATTGAGCTTCAAGTTAGCCTGCGGATCAGCAGGATCTCCGTCGAACATTGACTCGCAGATGTCCGTTCCGGCCGCGGCCAGCGCTATGTCGAAAGTGTCGGCAGCGCTGCACATGGCGAAAAGGAACCCGCCCTCCATAACGAACTGCTTGATCTTTATGACCACAGAAAGCTTAAGCTTGGAGACTTTTGAATAACCAAGGTCCGCGGCCTCCTTTTCCTGCCTCATCTGCTGGTCAATGTACCACTCGCTGTTCATGTGCGACGCATAGAATTTCCCGTACTGTCCGGTAAAATCCTCGTGGTGCAGGTGGAGCCAGTCGTATTTTGCCAGGTCACCCCTCAGAACCTCCCTGTCCCAAAGCGTTTCGTACGGGATCTCAGCATAAGTTAGAGCCAGAGTCACGGCGTCGTCCCAGGGAAATTTCCCCTCAGGTGTATATACGGCCACTTTCGGCGCTTTCTCCAGCTCGAGCACATCGGAGTTCGTGTCCGTTATCTCGCTGAGTATTTTTGCGTAATCAGAATTACTTATGATCTCGTAGTAAACACCTCTGAGAAGCGCTTCGTCGATCACTTTCTCAAAGCCTTCTATCTTGAACGATCCGCCGCGGTAGTTTAACAGCCACTCGACTTTTGCGCCTTTTTCTATCGCCCAGTAAGCAAGACCGTATGATTTTAAGTGATCTGTCTGTGAATGGTCCATGGGAATAAGCACATCGTCCGCAACAAGCGCTGCTGAGAATAATCCGAAAAATATAAACACATATTTTTTCAATTTCTACCTTACCGACTTTACATAGAAGAATTTTTTTGTCTCAGAAGGGTTGACAACCGTATATTCTGAGAGAGTTGTTTCGCCCTCGTATGTGTAGATGCCGTACGGTTCTGACGAAGAATTAATGTAATATTTCGATGCGCCTGACACGCTGTCCCACTCAAGAATAATATCGCTTCCGGAAGTTCTTATCGTGAGATTTGACGGAACTGCAGGCGCCAGTGGGTTGAATAAGCCGCTGTTGTAGAGATCTCCTCTGTATTTGTCGTATATTCCCCTTGAAGATGAAGCAAGCGGGTAATCGTAAACTACCATTACTCCGTCGTCCACGCCGACCGCGAATTCAAGATCGCCGTCCCCGTCAAGGTCCGCGACCGCTACCGAGTTCATTCCGGGTCTTCTTATATCTTCAATTTTTACGGGAAAACCGTCAAGAACCGCTCCCGTCGCGCCCGAATAGCACCATATCCTGTAATTCGCGTCCATATACATTATGTCGAGGTTTCCGTCTCCGTCGAAGTCCGCAAGCGAAGGAGCAGAAAGATCGTTTTTTGCCGATCTAGGATCAAGTGCAACCGGAAAGTTCGGGAACGAAGTGTAGTCGGAGTTCATAATGTATAATTTTGAGGCTGTCAGCGCTATTATCTCAATGTCGCCGTCGTTATCAATGTCCGCAAAGCTGACAGGCGGCGTCAGGTCGTAGAAATTGTATGCTTTCATATCCAGGTTCATTCCTCCCGACAGTGCTTGAATTTGAGTCAACGATGTTCCGTCGAAAGTGAATCCGAAGAGTTTACCGTACATACCGTAACTTTCAGTTATTGCATAAATCTCAATTTTCCCGTCGTCATCTGTATCGCAGAAAGACAGAGATGTCTGTATCTCTTCCGGAAGATAATACTCCGTTATTTTACTGCGTGTAGCCAGATCATAGACTAACATTTTTGTTCCTGAGTTGAATACTATCTCCTTATCGCTGTCTCCGTCAAGGTCAAGACAGGCAGGGGAATGTATCCAGTATGAATTGGGGGAGGAATATAGAGGAAATCCGCTCATCATTTCAAATTTTCCGTACTTTAGGTCGAGCAT
>JAQVNT010000160.1 GCA_028702975.1 Candidatus Delongbacteria bacterium | reverse complement strand
CGAAGGTTCGGTCGTTATCTGAACAGCCTCATAACTTTCTGTATCGATGCCTGAAAGCAGAGTGACAAGGGCGGCCAGAAGTATTATGAGTTTTTTTCTCATCTGATAACTTTACAGAAAGTTCTCAAGATTATTTTTTAGTTTGGCGATAGACTCTATATTATTATTGAGTTTTTCTTTATCCTTGTTGATCACAGCCTCCGGCGCATTCGAAACAAACTGCTCATTAGACAGCTTTTTGTTTATTCCCGAGTTTATCCCTTCAAGCCTTGCGATCTCTTTTTCGATCTTTTCTTTTTCGGCACCGAGGTCTATTATTCCTTCAAGCGGGATGAAAAGCTCAATTCCGTTAACCATCTCTGAAGCCGAGAGTTTAGGTTTGTCCGCATTTTTATCGAAAACTATATCCTCTATCTTAGCCAGGAACTTTATGACCGAAGTGAACTTTTTAAGATCTTCGTTCTCAGTTTTCAGAACAAGCCTGAGCGTCTTTGAAAGCGGAATTGTATTCTCGGCCCTGATAACCCTTATCTTACCGATCAGCTCCTTGACGGTTTCCATTATCGTTTCAGCCTCAACATCAATAAGGGTCATGTCGGGTTCAGGTATAGTCGAGAGCATGATAGAATCGCCTTCCTCCCTCTCTTCGATCCCGTGCCAGAGTTCTTCTGTAATGAACGGCATGAACGGATGAAGCAGCCTTAAAGCTATATCGAAATTATAAAAGGCGTTCTCGAGGACCGATCTTCTTTCCTCTTCATTTTCCGACTGGAACCTTGATTTTGCCATCTCGATATACCAGTCGCACATATCGTTCCATAAAAATTCATAGATCGCTTTGAGAGCATCGTTGAGCTGGAATGTCTTAACATTTTCCGCGACGGTCTCAATAGTATGGTTCAGCCTCGAATTGATCCATTTATCTTCAATAAATTCAGTGTGACATACCTGTTTTATATCCGGATTTTTCTCTTTGTTCATCATCAGAAATCTCGCCGCGTTCCAGAGCTTGTTCGCGAAATTCCTGCCTATCTCGCATTTATCGGTCGAAAACATTATATCATTCCCGACAGGAGTGAGCCTGATCATCGTAAATCTGAGAGCATCGGCGCCGTACTCTTTTATTACATCTAAAGGGTCTGGAGAATTGCCAAGAGATTTCGACATTTTTCTGCCCTGCTCGTCCCTGACCATTCCGTTAAAATATACATCTTTAAAAGGTATCTCGTGCTTGTATTCCATTCCGGCCATGATCATTCTTGCTACCCAGAAGAAAATTATGTCGGGCCCTGTGATAAGTAGGTCTGTAGGATAGAAATAGTCCTGTTCCTCCTGAGTTTTGAAAACCGCGTAAGGCCATATCCAGCTTGAAGCCCAGGTGTCGAGAACGTCCTCATCCTGATTAATATGATCGGATGATCCGCATTTCTCGCATTTTTCAGGCTTAGACGAAGCCGCCATTCTGACTGTCTCACAGCCCTCGTTCGAGCAGTAGTAAACCGGGATCCGGTGACCCCACCAGAGCTGGCGCGAAAGACACCAGTCCTGAACATTTTCAAGCCAGTGGTTGTATGTCTTTATCCATTTTTCAGGATGAAATTTTATAGTTCCGTTATTTACGACTTCTAGAGCCGGTTTTACGAGTTCTGACATCTTTAAATACCACTGCTCGGACATCAGGTATTCGATAGGCTCCTTACCGCGCTGACTCACGCTGAGCTGGTTTATATGCGGCTCTATCTTGTCGACAAGCCCGAGTTCCTGAAGTTCCGCTACGACCTTCTTACGCGCTACGAACCTGTCCAGTCCGCGGAACCTTTCGGGTACATTGTCGTTTAGCGTGGCGTTCGGGTTCATGACGTTTATGACCGCAAGCCCGTGCCTCTGGCCGACGATGTTGTCGTTCGGGTCGTGCCCGGGGGTTATCTTGACGGCGCCGGTGCCTTTTTCCGGATCAGCGTGAGTGTCCGCTATGATCGGGATCTCGCGGCCTACAAGCGGCAGTACCGCCGTCCTGCCGATCAGGTGACCCAGCCTGGCGTTGTCGGGATGTATCGCCACCGCCGTATCGCCGAACATCGTCTCCGGCCTCGTCGTCGCTACCGTTACGAACTCGTTCGAGTCTTTGATCGGGTATTTGAAATACCACAGGTGTCCTTTGTTCTCGATAAACTCGACTTCCTCGTCAGAGATCACCGACATCGAGGCCGGGCACCAGTTAACGAGCCTGTATCCTTTATAGATAAGTCCTTTTTTATAAAGATCGACGAAAGTGTCGATAACGGCCTTGTAATAATCGTCGTCCATGGTAAAACGCTCACGCTCCCAGTCGCATGCGCAGCCGAGTTTCTTGAGCTGCTGGATGATCATCCCGCCGTATTTATCCTTCCACTCTTTCGCTTTGTCCAGAAACGCATCCCTGCCTATCTGTTTCTTGTCTATCCCCTGTTCTTTGAGCATAGCGGTAACTTTCGCCTCTGTAGCGATAGAAGCATGATCAGTTCCCGGCACCCAGCAGGTCTCAAATCCTTTAAGCTTGTGGTATCTGATGAACACATCCTGAAGAGTATTATTGAGCACATGGCCTATCGTGAGCATACCAGTCACATTCGGCGGCGGTATCACTATCGTGTAAGGTTTTTTGTCTTTGTTGACTTTGCCTTTGAAATAGCCCTTTTTCAGCCATTCCGCATAAATCCTGTCCTCTATCAGTGTCGGATCGTAGGTTTTGGATATTTCGCTCATCTCATTGTTTCCGTTGGTTAATTAACTTATTTTCTATCATTTACTTAAAGAGTATTGAATATAATAAATATTACGCTGTTTAGTCAAGAATATAAAGATTTGAATTTCCTGTCGCGATTTCTTATAATTATCGAAAATTTGCGGAGGAGAAATGAAGTCATACAGAAAGGAATTGTGGTTCAGCACGACGCAGAGAAGGGAGTTTATCAATATTACGCATGAAGTTCAGAGATCGATAGACGAAAGCGGCGTAAAAGAAGGTCTTGTTCTCGTGAACGCTATGCATATCACGGCTTCAGTTTTTATCAACGACGACGAGTCAGGGCTGCATCACGACTACGAGGTATGGCTCGAAAAGCTCGCGCCCGAAAAACCGCACTCGCAGTACAGGCACAACGGGTATGAGGACAACGCCGATGCGCACATGAAAAGGCAGATCATGGGTCGCGAGGTCGTCTGCGCCGTCACGAACGGGCAGCTGGATTTCGGGCCGTGGGAACAGATATTTTACGGGGAATTCGACGGCAAAAGGAAGAAACGCGTGCTCGTCAAAGTGATCGGGGAATAGATTACAGTTACGCTAATTGACGGCTAAATATTCGGCATATGATGTGGATTTAGGTATTTCCAGACCGTCTTCCAACATTCCTTGTAAATGCAATTGAATAGCCTCATACATATTCTGTTCTGCTTCATCACGTGTCTTTCCTGTTGCAACACATCCGTCAAGGTCCGGTGAATATGCCGAATAATTATTCCCTGCTTTTTCTATAACAATTAAAAATCTGTGCATACTATTTTTCCTCCTTAAGTCTGGCTTGTTTTAATATACTGTTCAGAGTACCTGGAGCAATGTCATCTCCGGGGTGACCTGCTATTGTAACTCTGCCCTTCTTTACTGGATGTTTATATTGCCGGTGACTACCTCTTGTAGCTACAATAAACCATCCGTCAGTTTCGATCATTTTTAATAGATCCCGTATCTTCATATCTCAATTTTCTTCAACTATTTTGTATTTTCCTTTACTTATCTCTTCGATTCCTTTCTTCAGTCCTTCGGTAAGTTCTTTATCGCTAAGGATCGAATTCATTTCATCATCAGAAACATAGTCTTCTCTGAATTCATCTTCTAATGACGCTTTTATCTTAAAAGTAAGTTCCATAAATTCCTCCACATACAAATATAGTCAAAATAATTCATCTTAACAACGTTTTATTCATTCTTCTTCCATCTGGCTATGATCACGACAGTCAGCCCGACAAGAAAAAGAACGGCGTGCACTCCGAGAAGGTGCCACACCGGATATTCGCCCATACCGAGTTCAATATCAGGTATCTGACTTGTAAGATTTTTATTTACATAAGCCAGTATCCCGTTATAAAAAGCCGAAGCCATCAGTACATAACCGATAAATAAGAGAATTTTCTTTCCCATTTTTCCCCCTAGGGATTTTTGAGAAATATAGTGTTTTCAAAAAGCATTGCAAGCAAAAATAAAAATATCGCCGGTATGAGGAACAGATGATATTTTTCATGAAAGCGTTTGTATGATTTAATTTCGATCTTCGTTTTTTCCAATTCGTCTATCTCTTTGTATATATTGGCGAGCTTATCCTTATCGGTTGCCCTGTAGAACTTTCCTCCGGTAGTGGTGGCGACCTTGGTCATCATCTCCTCGTCGATCTTGAACTCGACCTCGCGTAGCACGGTCTGGCCGAACGGCGTCTGGAAAGGGTACGGCGCTCTGGATTTTCCTATTCCGATGGTATAAATTTTCATTTCCATAGCAGAGGCAACTTCCGCCGCCGTTTCCGGGCTCACCTCGCCCTTGTTG
>JAQVNT010000159.1 GCA_028702975.1 Candidatus Delongbacteria bacterium | reverse complement strand
CAGCCTTCTGTGAACTGAACTACGTACCATGTAGGCTGTCCGAGATACTCTTTGGTCAGGATTTTCTGAACCGTATTGCTTTTTTCAGCCAAAGGCGCATAGTTTTTATAATAGTTCTCAGCGACCTTCTGGGCGCGGTCAACAGGGACGACTGCTGCGGATAAAAAAATCGTTAAAGAAAGGATAAACAGCAAAAATTTCTTCATATAATACCTCACTCCACGCTTAAAATTTCAACGTTCGAATTCTGTCTGTTACTTGAATTTCAATATAATAAAAATATACTGTCCGGACAATGAGATAATTAATTATTTTTGAGGATACGCTTGAAATACCAGTTCGAGAATGCGGCGAAATATCCTTTGAACAGCAGTTTCTTGACTTCTTTTCTTGTGATCTTGTAGGTCTGGTTGTTATTTATAAAAATATCGAGATCGCGCTTTATGCCGTTGAGTGTGGCGACTGCCAGGACGACGGGCCAGATGCAGAAAAGCCTTATTCTCCATAATCTGACAGGTACAGACTCGATGTATTTGACAGCCGCTTTTAAATGTTCTTCGGCTCTGCTGATGAGTTCACTGTAAACCGCTTTTATCTGAGGTTTTTTTTCGCTATTAAAAAATTCTTCCAGTGTAATTCCGTACTTATTCAGAAGGTCGGCCGGAATAAAACATCTGCCTTCGGTGAAATCCTCCCTGGAATCCTTTATGATGTTGACATACTGCAGAGCCTTCCCGAACGACACTCCGTTCGCGAACATGATCTCGCTTCTTTTTTCGGGAACTCTGAAATGATCGAGCGTGAAAAGCCTTGAAAGAAGCTCTCCGACTGTTCCGGCCACATAGTAAGTATATTCTTCAAGTTCGTACATGGTGGATAGCTGAACCTTGGGGTTGTCCGACCCGAAAGAGTATTTCTTCATCCCGTCAGCCATTTCGGTCGTCCAGTCGCGGATGTCTGACTTAACGATATCGGGAAAAGTATCGAGGCATTCAAAAACCTCAAAAGCGTTCTCAAGTATCACTTTTTCGAAAGGTTTAATATCTGAAGTCGAAGCTATTTCTGCAAATATATTGTTGTCTCCGGGAAAGTTCGAAGGGTTCTTAATGCAAAGTACCGCCTGATGAAGCGCTTCCTTCTTCTTCTCGACCGTGATGTCGTAAGCATCCTCCAAAGTGTCAAGCAGACGGCAGATAAGGTAAGAGTGCCCCACATAGAAATGAAGGTCTTTAGGGAGGATCTTAATAGACGGGTAGAATGTCCTTGAAACTTCTTTTAGCCAGATATTTCTTTTTTCCGCGAATTCTGCTTGGTAATACTGTTTATCCATTTACACCGCTGCTTCACTGAATTTATTTAGTTCGTTAACAAAACCTTCAACATCGCTGACCTTATGATTTCTGCAGCACTCTTCCACAGTAGCGAACCTGTTAAGCTCGCAGACCGGGCACCGCATACTTTTTTTGATAAAATACCTTCTTGCGGAAGGGCATTTTTTGAAAATGTTGAGAATGAGGTCATTTTTCGATACACCGCACATACACTCCTCCTTCAGTCCAAAAATTTTGAAGCGGTAACGATAGCTGCTGTCTCCGCTCTCAAAGTCCGTTTGTTCAGTTTTACAGGTACAAAACCCGCATTAATCATTAATTTTTTCTCGTCAGAAGTAAATCCCCCCTCAGGACCCACAACTACGAGAATATTCCCTTCTTTTCTGATCTTGAGTTCGTCTCCGGTCATATCCGAAAAATACTTTCCGTCAAAACCCCCAAGTTCGGTAAGTTGGTTGAATTTGATCGTATCAAAGATATTTACATCAACGCTTCCGCCGCACTGTTTCAAAGCCGATATCATAGAAGGTCTCAGAGATTCCGTTTTCATCTTCGGGAAAGCGGTCCGATCTGAAATGAACGGTATGAATCCGTTTATGCCGAGCTCAGTCAGTTTCTCCATTAACAGCTTCATCTTGGAATTCTTATTCAGCATAGATACGGCAACTGTAAGTCTGATATTTGAATATTCAGAATCCCGTTCTTCTTTTTCAAGCGGCATTAGAACTAATTGCTTTTTATTACATTCAAGTACCTCTGCTCTATACCGGTCACCTTTTCCGTTGATCACATCCACAAACTCTCCCGGTTTTATCCTGAGGCTCGCATAGGCGTGAAGTGTCTCGTTCGGGTCGGTAATTGAGACAAAAATACCCTTTTGTATATCTGTATGTATGTAAAATGTTTCCATTGACTCCTCAACGGTAACGAATATAAGAAAAAATATTAGGCAAAAATATGATTAATTGAATAAAAGATGAAAAAAAATTAATTTAGTGCCTCGGACCGGGGTCGAACCGGTACGGGGTTTGAGCCCCGCTGGATTTTGAGTCCAGTGCGTCTGCCAATTCCGCCACCAAGGCAATTTTCGAGACGGCAAGATAATTATTTTGATAAGATTTGTCAACTTATAATCTTGTGATTTTATCAGATTTTGCGTATAATGTTAATGTAAGAAAATTGCGGGGTCCGTTTTGAACTTAAAAAGCATCATATTCTTTATAATTACAGTAAGCACAGTACTTTTTCCGGCGGAATACGGACGGCTTTCGGATTTTATAAAAAGCGAAGCGAAACCGGATTCGAGTGCCGTATGGCTGGAGAACCCAATACCGGATATAGCTCTCAGATATAACGAAAAAGATACTTTAAATGTTACATGGGTGTTCAATGAGTTCCCCCGGTATTACGATACTTATCCTGAAATAGAAGTCCCGTCATTGCTTACATCATATGTGTATCAGGATACAAATCTTGATCTGAAATTAGTTGTGAGCGCAACAAGTGTTACGGGGCACACAGACGTTACTTATACAGCTTATTTCTGGGATTGGGCATATACCGACAGTACCCATACCGACAGTATAGCGGTGGACAGTCTGATAATGAAAGATACTTTCAAAGTCAGTGTTAACGATCCTGACACTGAGATATTTGAATGGGGCACCGCGTACAGCTTCGATCCACAGAATACTTTTGGGAGTCCGACAGCAGAATGGATCGCCGCACTTGATTTTGATCTCGGTTCTGACACTTATTTGCTGCAAGAGATCGAATTCGGATACGCCTGGGACGGGACAGCAGAATGGAAGATAGTACCTTTCGATATTATTCCCGGTGACACTCCTATCGGGGACCTTTATGGAACGGTTGAAATAGACGGTGGGACGCCTAACTATATTAATTTCGGATCTGCAACAATATTAACAGGCAGATTCGCTGTTGTTTTTAAAACGACAGCGAACTTCATGTCTATGGACCCGGCGGGGAACAGCGATCGCACATGGATATATCCGGTCGGAGAAGATTCTCTCTGGTTTCATCCTGAGGATATTTCGGCGGATTATGCAGGGGCATGGTATATCAGACTGCTTGTCATAGATACTTCCTCAGGAATAGAGGAAACAATTTCATCAGAAAAGTCGTTCGACCTGATCAAAAATTATCCCAATCCTTTCAACGGATCGACCGTCATCAGCTGGTCTATGCGGAAACCCGGGAACGCTCAGATCAGGGTGTATAATTCAAAAGGCGAATTCGTAAAGAGCCTGGTAAGCAAAAAATTAGGAATAGGAAGCCACTTGGTCACATTCGACGCTTCGGGGATTAATTCGGGAGTTTATTATTACGAACTTCAGATAGACGGTAAAAGGGCAGCTTTCAACAAAATGCTTTACCTTAAATAGGATTGAATATGAGAAGTTTGAGATTTTTAATACTTATCGCGCTTACAATGAGCCTTAGTGCCGTGGAATTCTACACTCCGCCAAAGGAGAATAAATTCACAGAAAAAGCCGAAAAATTTATAAATTCCGAATCAAAAGAGACGAGGGGATTTGTAATTTATTTTACCGATAAAAATATATTCGACCGGAAAAGTTTCGAACAGGCTGTAAATTCGGTAAAGCTCGATGAAAAGACGCTCAGGAGAAGAGCAAAAACATTCAAGCGTGAAAACGATCTGATCATGTTCTCCGACCTGCCTGTCAACGAAGCATATATTGAAAAGCTCGGGCTGGAGAAAGTAAGAGCAGTATCGAAGTGGTTCAATTTCGTATCTGCCGAAATAAGCGCGGAAAAAGCTCTTGAGATATCGAAATTGGAATTCGTGAGGCACATCGATATTCTGCCGAAAAAGGGAAAATATCCCGAAATTAAGCAGGAAACAGGCACTGGAGGATCGAAAGATGCTTTCTATAACCTGACTTACGATCAGGTGAATCAGATAAATGTACCCGCAGTTCACGCTTTGGGTCATACGGGTCAGGGGGTAAGGCTTCTTATCATTGACACGGGGTTCAATAAGGATCATGAAGTTTTCAGCAGCATGACCGTGGTCGATGAGTGGGATTTTATTAATAACGACGGAGAGACTGCGAACGAAGAGACAAATTATGATTCAACAGGTACGGCGATGTTCCAGACACAGGAAGGTCATGGTACAGCATGCTGGTCAATTGCAGCGGGATACGAGCCGGGCACTTTCGTGGGTCCGGCATACGGATCGGATTTCCTCCTTGCAAAAACTGAAGACCTTTTCAATGAGGGTACTGTCGAGGAGGACATGATGGTCGCAGCGCTTGAGTGGGGCGAAGCCCGGGGCGCCGATGTAGCGTCCC
>JAQVNT010000158.1 GCA_028702975.1 Candidatus Delongbacteria bacterium | reverse complement strand
TGTTATCATTTATGCCAATGAGGCAATGTGCAATATAGCAGGAGTACCATGCTCGGAGATAATCGGAAGATCCGTAAAAAGAGACTTTTCAAATGAAGTTGTGGATGAATTTAGTAAACATTACATGAAAGTCAAAACCGGTTTAACTCCCGGAGAATATGAGTCCAGAGTAAAAACTCCCTGCGGGAAAGATACGATACAGAGAGGGTGGCTAATTCCAATTACTGAAGATGGCAGGTTTTCCGGCATGATCGTCACTGTCGAGGATATAACTGAAAAAGGGATATTGGAGAAGAAGCTTAAAAAAAGTGAGAAGCAGCTTAAAAGTTATTTTGAAAACGCTCCTGACGGAATTTTTATTACCGATGAGAAAGGTTTTTATGTCGATGTTAATAATTCCGCTTGTAAACAGCTCGGATATTGCAAAGATGAATTATTTAAAATGCACATAAGTCAAACAGTTCCGGAAAATATGCTTGAAACCTCAAAAATGTCCTTCGAAAATCTTAAAACAAAGGGAAATGACGAAAGGGATGTTGAGTTTCTCAATAGAGACGGAACTAAAGGCTGGTGGAGGCTATCGGCCGTTAAGTTATCTGAATCGAGATATCTCGGCTTCACAAAAGATATAACAAAAGAAAAACAGGCGCAAGAGGAACTGGAGAAATACAGAGATAATCTTGAACAAATGGTACAAGAAAGGACAAAAGAGCTTGAGGAGAAGAACGAAAAACTCAGTAAATTCAACAAGCTTTTCGTTGAAAGAGAATTCCGCATAAAAGAACTCAAAGACAGGGTAAAAGAGCTTGAAGAAAAAAAATTCTGATTAGAATATCAGGGAGGCCGGTATGATATACATTCAACTTATATACAACCTTTCAATGCTGATAGCTCTGAGCGTTCTTTCAGGGTTTGTCGGTAAGAAAGAAAAGATAGGTCAAAAGCAGAAATCAATCCTGCAGGGAGTAATTTTCGGTATGGTCGCTGTCGTAGGGATGCTTATTCCAGTTAAATACGCACCCGGTATTATATTTGACGGGCGATCGGTTGTTATAAGCCTTTGCGCATTGTTTTTCGGACCTGTTTCGGCAACAATAAGCGCTGCTCTACCGGCTGTGTTAAGGGTTTTTCAAGGCGGGATCGGAACACTTCCGGGAGTTCTCGTTATAGTCGAATCAGCTATGCTCGGGTTGTTATTTCATTACTTTATTTACAAGAAAAAGAATACTGCGCCGTTACACATTCTATTTTTGATGGGAATGCTCGTTCATATTACAATGGTTCTTTTAATGCTTACACTTCCTGCAGATATTGCATGGGATGTTGTTAAATCTATCGGACTTCCGGTAATTTCTGTTTATCCCGCGGCGACAATTCTTATTGGGAAAATAATTTCGGACAGTTTGGAAAAGACGCAATTTTTAGCTGCGATAAAAGAGAGCGAAGAGAAGTACAGAGTTCTAATTGAAAATAGCCACGATATTATTTACACGCTAAGCTCTGAAGGAATTTTTACTTTTGTTTCGCCTGCATGGACCAGGCTTTTGGGACATCCGACCGAGCAGGTGCTTAATCATTCGTTTCAGCCATTCGTTCATCCTGAAGATCTTCCAGCTTGTATGAAATTTTTACAAAGCATGTTTTCAGCAAAGCCTGAGAATAGTGTTATTGATTACAGAGTAAAACACTCTGACGGATCTTGGCGCTGGCATTCAACAAAGGCTGTCTCATTGCGTGATAATTCAGGGAATATATCAGGTTTCCTTGGAATAGCTAGAGATATTTCCGATATCAAAATGGTTGAGTCCACACTAATAGAAAGCGAGGAGAAATTTAAGTCCGCAGTGAACCAGATGAAACTCGGAATGGCAGTCCACGAAATGATTTTTAACAAGAACGGAGATCCTGTTGATTACAGATTCACCGAGGTCAATCCTGAATTTGAAAAAATGACAGGTCTTAAGAAAAATGAACTGATCGGTAGAACTTGTTTAGATGTGCTGCCTAAAACAGAAAAATTTTGGATAGGGACCTACGGCAAAGTTACAAAAGAAGGCGTTTCCGTTACGTTTGAAAATTATGCGTCATTGCTAAAAAAATGGTTCAGAGTTTATGCGTATAAAACAAGGGAGAATGAATTCGCTGTAGTATTTGACAACATAACAGAAAGAAAGAAAAACGAAGAGGCTCTTAATCTAAAAATAAAAGAATTGAACGAAATGAATTCAGTAATGGTCGGAAGAGAAATAAAAATGACCGAACTGAAAGAAGAGATCAACGGATTGCTTAAGGAATTGGGTAGAGAAAAGAAATATTAGATTAGGAGATGGAAATGGACAATAAAATTGATGACAGTTTTAGAATACTCTTCGAACAGTCGCCGTTAGGTTCGGTAGTTGTCGGATTGGACAAGAAGTTTCAAAAATGCAATTCCGCTTTCTGCAAATTCATCGGATATTCCGAAGATGAGCTGGTCGGCAAAACGATTGCGGATATTACGCATCCTGACGATATAGAATTAGGCATGAATGAGTTGAAATTGATGGCCGAAGGCAAGATGGATATCGCAGCTGTTGAAAAAAGGTATGTTCATAAAAATGGATCAACAGTCTGGGGGCAAGTCAGCATTTCGATCGTTAGGGATTCTAAGAATATTCCAATGTACTTTTTACCGGTTATACGGGATATAACAGAGAAAAAAAATGCTGAGGCGGCGTTAAAAGAAAGCGAAGAAAAACTTAGGCTTGTAATGGACGGAGTAACAGTTCCGATAGTTTTTGTCAGTGCTGATCTGCGATATGATTTTGTGAATAAAGCTTATGCTGACTGGTACAACACTACTAAAAAAGATATCGAAGGCAAATATATTAAGGACATCCTGGCTGAAGATGTTTATAAAAGGGCACTGCCGAATTACCAGGCAGTATTGAACGGGCAACGAGTTTCATTTAGTAATAATGTCGTTAAAGACGGGAAAGAAAAATTTGTAAATGTCAGGATGATCCCCCATTACAATGGAGACAAAATTGTAGGTTTCTTATCCTCAATATTTGATATAACTGAAATCAAGCATGCTGAGTTCGAGCTTAAAAAGAAAAATAGGGAACTTGAAGAGACAAACTCGATCATGGTAAACAGAGAGCTGAAAATGATAGAATTAAAAAAAGAAGTGAACGAGCTGCTTAAAATGACGGGAAAGGATGAGAAATATGAATGTTGATCTAAAAACGGTTTCATTGATTTATGTGATCTTAACTTTTGTTCAGACTGTGATATTTGCTCAGCAGTACCTGAAGAACAAAGAAGCAAAAGAGATCAGATGGTGGTTTTTGTGGAGTGCACTTTTGAGTGTTTCATTTGCGTTGGTGCTTATGAGGGGATCATCATCGCTTTTTCTCAGAAATCTTGTAATTACTTTGCAGAATGTATTTATGACTGCCAGTGCGGCTTCTTTATATCTCGGAACGGTAAAGTTTTTCGGCCGCAAAGTACATTATTATAAGCATATTGCTGCGATTATTTTTCTTACATTTGTATATATTTTATTCACATTCGCACATTACGATCCGTACTACAGATCTATACTGACGAATTCCTATCTTGCTTTTTATGTGCTCGCTGCGGCATATTATCTTTTCAAGAAGCAAAGATATAAAAGATATTCTATAATCCCTGTTCTGATTTCTGCTTTCCTGATCCTCGGAATTATGCTTGTTTTACGGGTTGCTTATATTGCCTCAGGCTCACTGCATCCTGAAAATATGTTTGTGGATCATCCTTTGAATTATCTTTCATATTTAGTCTTACTGGGTACAAGCGTGGTCTTTACTTTTAGTTTTGTTGTACTGTTGAACGAAAGGCTGTCAGAAAAGATAAATGAGGCTAAAGATCATTTCGAGCTGCTTTTCAGCTTAAGCCCGGATGATATAGCTATTACAAGGCTAAGCGACGGTCTGATCCTTAACATCAATGAAAGTTATTCGAAAATTACGGGTTATTCGAAAAGTGAAGCGATCGGAAAAACAACAACAGAGATCAATTTATGGATAGAGCCCGAGCAAAGAAAGAAATTTGTTAAAGAGATAGAAGATAAAGGTATATGTAATAATTTCGAAGTTGATTTTAAGGCGAAAGACGGCAGAATAGTTTCAGGACTGTTATCTGCAAGAGTAATTGATATCAGCGGCAAGAAACATATCATAAGCACCAATAGGGATATTACTAAGCTCAAAATACTTGAGCGTGAAAAGCTCGCTGAAGCTGAAAAATGGGAAAAGACCTTTGACGGGATCTCGGATTCTGTATTCCTGTTAGATACGGATGGCAAAGTTATAAAATACAACAGTGCGACTGAAAAAATTCTCGGCAAAGGTGATTATATCGGAAAACACTGCTGGGAAATTGTACATAAAACTATCGGGCACATCGAGAATTGTCCGTTCGTAAGGATGGAAAATAGTCTTAAAAGAGAATCAATGCTCTTGAATGTCAGAGAAAAATGGTATGAAGTAACTGTCGATCCGATGTTGAACGACGGGATATTAACGGGAGCAGTTCATATTATATCGGATATAACTGCGCGTAAGAAATCCGAAGATGAACTAAACTCTTCAATGGCGGAATTGAGGCAGATGAATTCGTTAATGGTAGGCAGAGAAATAAAAATGACAGAAC
>JAQVNT010000157.1 GCA_028702975.1 Candidatus Delongbacteria bacterium | reverse complement strand
CAAAGCTCGAGAGTTTTCAGTCGGGCAGAAAAATGCTCAAAGAGGAGATCGGCGAGAACGAGATAGCGGAAATAATATCACGCTGGACTCACATTCCGGTCTCAAAGCTTCTCGAAAGCGAAAAAGACAAGCTCTTAAAAATGGAGGAACTGCTCGGTCTCAGGGTCAAAGGACAGGAAGAAGCTTTGAGAGTGGTCTCGGAAGCTCTCCGCAGGAACCGTGCGGGTCTCCAGGACCCGAACAGGCCGATAGCCTCGTTTATCTTCCTCGGTTCGACCGGGGTCGGAAAGACCGAGCTGGCAAAAGCGCTGGCCGAATTCATGTTCGATTCCGAGAACGCGATGATCAGGATCGACATGAGCGAATATATGGAATCTCATTCGGTGTCGAGGCTGATCGGTCCCCCGCCCGGATATGTCGGGTATGACGAGGGCGGCCAGCTTACGGACGCAGTCCGCAAGAAACCGTTCTCGATAGTTCTTTTCGACGAGATCGAGAAAGCTCATCCGCAGGTGTTCAACATTCTGCTTCAGGTGCTCGACGACGGAAGGCTCACGGACAACAAAGGCAGAACGGTTAATTTCAAGAACACGATAATAATAATGACATCCAACTTAGGCTCCGACATCTTCGCACAGGTTAATGAAGTAACCAAAGAGAAAAAAGACGAAGTGATCTCCATGGTCAAAGCTATGCTCAGGCCAGAGTTCGTAAACAGGATAGATGATATAATCGTGTTCAACAAGCTCGGAAGAGATGTCATACTTCAGATAACCGAAAGAATGCTCGCCGATGTTAATAAAAGACTCGCCGACAGGGAAATAAGCATCGTAATAGATGACGAATCAAGACGGATACTTACCGAGAAAGGCTACGATCCCGTATTCGGCGCAAGACCGTTAAAGAGGCTTATCGAGAAAACGGTTCTCAACAATCTCTCGGTCAAAATACTCTCAGGCGAAGTAGTTTCGGGCGATAAGGTGGAACTCAGCTCTTTGATGTGAAGGGTGAGTATCGAACAAATCTAAAAAAATTATCGTATAAAGCAAAAACAAACTATAAAACAGGAGAAAACCATGAAATTACTTAAGAACCTCACACTCGCGACAGTTTTTATCCTGATCGGTGTACTTCTGACAGCAAGATTCGAGTTCACCGACAGAGCATCGGCAGCAGATCCCGTTTCCGGAAGTTCTGACGGACTGCCGGACATTTTTGATTCCAATGAGGGACATTCAAGATTCGCGATAATAGCCAAGAATGTTATGCCGGCAGTGGTCAATATCAAGACAGAAAGGAGCATTGAGTACAATTACACATCGCCTTTCGACAGGTTTTTTGAATCGGACCCTTTCTTTGACGACTTTTTCGGAAGAAGACAGCAGAAGCAGCAGCCGAAGACGAGAAAGCAGATCCAGAGAGGCGAAGGGTCAGGTTTCATTTATACAACCGACGGTTATATCATGACGAACAATCATGTGGTCGAAAAGGCTGATAAGATAATTGTAAGATTGAGCACGGGTGACGAGGTCGAGGCCAAGATAATCGGAACTGATCCCGAAACTGATCTGGCCGTAATAAAGATCGACAAACAATTCGATGAAGATAAGATCGCAAAGATAGGAAATTCAGATGACCTCTGGGTAGGAGACTGGGTAATAGCGATCGGTTCGCCCTACAGCCTTGAACAGACGGTGACGGTAGGAGTGGTCAGCGCAAAGGACAGGTCGGGACTGGGAATATACAAAGGTCCTGTATTCCAGGATTTTATTCAGACTGATGCAGCTATAAACCCCGGTAACAGCGGAGGTCCTTTATTGAGCATACAGGGATATGTTGTAGGAATAAACGCGGCAGTTAACGCTCAGGCTCAGGGTATCGGTTTCGCAATTCCTATTAATATGGCAAAAAAGATCGCAGAGAATCTAAAGTCTGACGGTATAGTAAGAAGAGCGTATCTAGGTATAATGCCTAAAGAGATAACTTCTGCCGAAAAAGAAGTTCTCGGACTGAAAGGGGATCAGGAAGGTGTTCTTGTGGCGACCGTTGAAAAAGATACTCCCGCGGAAGAATACGGATTCAAAGCTGATGATGTTATTATTGAAATGAACGGCAAGAAAATAAAGAACCTTGAGCAGTTCCGGTTCGATCTTGCATCCTTTGACCCGGGCAGGAAGATAGATTTCAAAGTCCTGAGACAGGGTAAGGAAAAGTCAATAACCGTCAAGCTCGGCGACAGATCAACACTTTTGGCTGTGAACGATCCAGCCGTACAGGAGGATAAGTCGGAAGAATATCTCGGGCTCAAAGTTGAAGAACTAAACGATGCGAACAAAAAAAAGTTTAATATTTCTGTTGATAATGGCGTAATTGTAACCGATATTGATGATGAGTCCGTACTGTTGGGTAAACTTCAGGCGGGCGATGTGATCGATAAGATCATAGTTGCGGGTGTTCATTTTGAAATAAGCAGCGTGGGCGATCTGAAAAAAGCCGTTTCCAAGGTAAAGGACGGAAAGGACAGTTATATCGTCAAATTCGTCAGGAACAGCAGAAGTGATTATGTGCTTGTAAAACCGTAGGCGGATATCTGCGCTGAAAAATTACGGAGGGGGATTTGGGCGCAAGTAACTCTAATACGGGACCGGTAAGGTCGAATCAGCTTTTAGATAAATATCTTCAGGAGATAGGGGAGGAAGACCTCCTCACTCCCGAAGAGGAAATTGAGCTTTCCAGAAAAATGCATGAGGAAGGTCCGGACAAGGAAAAACTGCTTGAAAAACTTGTTAAGGCCAATCTCCGCTTTGTAGTCTCGGTGGCGAAGCAGTACCAGAATCAGGGAATGAGCCTGATCGACCTGATCAACGAAGGAAACATGGGTCTGATAAAGGCCGCCCACAGATTCGACGAGACAAAAGGATTTAAATTCATTTCATACGCGGTCTGGTGGATCAGGCAGGCGATACTTCAGGCTCTGGCGGAGCAGTCTAGGGTCGTCAGGCTTCCTTTGAACAAGGTCGGCGCTCTGAGCAAGATCACCAGAACGATGACCCACCTCGAGAAAAAATTCGAGAGGGAACCGACGCCCGAAGAGATCGCTACTGTGCTTGAAACTACCGAGCTTGAAGTTACGGATACGCTTAAGATATCAGGTAAGCATCTTTCGATCGATGCCGAATTTTCGCCGGGAGAGGACAACAGGCTCTTGGATGTGCTCAGAGAGGATAAGCTACCTTCACCGGACAAACAGCTTTTTGACGACTCTTTAAGAGAAGAAATAGATATAGCTCTAAAATCTCTTACCGATAAAGAAAAAGAAGTGATTATGCTCTATTTCGGGATAGATCAGGATCAGCCCATGACATTGGAAGAGATAGGCGACAAGTTCGGGCTCACGAGAGAAAGGGTGCGTCAGATCAAGGAAAAAGCGATCAGGCGGCTCAGGCACACTTCAAGATCAAAAGCACTCAGAGCTTATCTGGGATAAATCAGGGAGGGTATTATGGGGTTTTTTACGCAAAAAAGACAGATCGACACAGTATCGCTTGTATCGGTTATCATTGTTACAGCCTTAATCACTTCTATGACTATGTGGATGTACTTCAGTTCAAAAATGAATAAGATCCAGTCAAATAGCGAAATGAAGGTACAGATATTAAAGAATCAGATCGAGACATTGATAAATAAAAACACAGACCTCCAGGTTAAACTTGATAAAGTTAAGGCGGCGGTCGCGGAACAGGATATAGAAACTGAAGTAGCTCCAGATACCGAATAAAATCCGCAAAAGAATTTAAATCAGCTGCCTATTCTCCCTTCAGATCCTCGATCCACCATTCAAGTTTTTCACCGAGCTCCGGAGAGTAGCCGTTCTCCTGATATCTGATGTTTCCTTCACCGTCGATCACGCAGATGTAAGGTATTCCGTTAAAGCCGAATTTCTCATGAGAGTCTTTTTCCCCGTACGCGAGCTCCATATTGTATTTCTGCTCTTCAAAGAATTTCTTTGCGGCTTCAGAGTCCTGCTCCCAGACATTGACGGAGAATATTCTGACGCCCTCGATCTTCTTTCCGGCGAATTCGCTTAGTACCGGCATAGCCATTCTGCACGGTCCGCACCATGTCGCCCAGAAATCCAGGATTGCTATATTTCCTTTCAGGCTTTCAAGCGTGAATTCGTTCTTTTCGGCATCCGTAAATGTTGAGGCGGGCGCGGGTCTTGAGAATTTTGAAGCTAATGCCGCTTCTTTACGCTTGCCCGAGTTCGCGGTATAATTAGCTTTCGTTACCCTTTCGATCTCAGGCCACTGTTTTGTTTTTTTGATCGCCTCCATGTCCTCATTTCTCTCGAATGTAAAATAGTCGTCAAATCCCATAGCGGCCGCTTTCTGAAGTGCCGAGATCGCTTTTTTAGTCTCGTTCTGTTTGCAGTACAGCATGCCTGAATACGCATATCTGTCCTTTTCCTCCAGGTCTTCGGCTTTTGTCATGATAAAATCATGCGCCTCGTCGTATTTCTCTAATTCCTGAAGCTTATAAAATACGCTTATAGCGGAATATGTATTCAGATCCTTTTCACTCATCTCAGCCTGACGGGACTTAATACCGGAGTAAAAATGTTCCTGAGCTTTATCGTACTGTCCGGAGATTGTATATACTTCGGCAAGGATGTCGTCATTCGCCCATGCTTCCTTATTTTCTG
>JAQVNT010000156.1 GCA_028702975.1 Candidatus Delongbacteria bacterium | reverse complement strand
CCGCTCATCAGCCTTTCCCTGAACACCATGTCCCTGTTCGAGTCCCAGAAGTCGTAATACAGAGTATCGATAGCCTGGCTCTGAGCTATGCCTTCCGCGAACCACGGCGGGATTATGTTGAAAGGCAGACTGACGGAAGCAAGAATGTTTGGAAATCCCGTGAGAACATCCTCCCTCTTCTCGCTTTCATAACCTGTCCACTGGAAATAAAGTCCAGGTATCATCTGGGAAGATTTTCTGGAGACCTGCAGATGGATCATGTGCGTGAATTCGTGAGTGAAGACATTGGCATACCAGAAGTGATTTCCGCGCAGCTCCGTATCGAATGAAGGCGCCCAGAGCACCATTTTGTCAGTATAGTAATAAGCACCGCCGTTCGCGGTATCATCAAAATCCGCCACGACCACCCTCAACTTTCCGTCAGGCTCATAGTTGTACAGCTCTGTTATCGGTCCATAGATCTTTTCACCCACATCGGCGAACCTCAGAACACTTTTCTCCGTTCCGTTGTGATATATAAATATAAAATGTTCAGTCTCGTAGTTCTTCCACTTCAGTTCGGGATGATTGTAGTCGCCCAGCATCTGGCAGAGAAGTGCGGCGGAGAAGATATGTATCATCAGAAATACTCTTTTTATCATTTGATCACCGCTGCTTTGACTTTTCTTTTTTCCGATCCGAAATCAAGAACAGCTCTGTATATACCTGAAGGTACCGAACTCACATTCCATTGGATCTCGAACCATTCGCCTGATGCGCTGAAGCTCTTTTTTAACTTTTCGACCAGATTGCCGTTAATGTCATATATATCGATCTTCACTTCAGCCGGTTCATTCAGGAAGAATCTGAAGTTGGTGACATCTCCCCTCGCAGGGTTCGGCCAGTTATAAACCGAGCCTGAAACAGTGTTCTGAACCGGACCGCCCGGTGTATCGGATATCACTATGACCCTTTTGCCGAAGTCAGTATAGTCGGAAATGCTGCCTGACCCTATCCTGTGATAAGTGAGAATCCTTCCGTCAAAATTGTAGAGGTAAACATAACCGTCAGCCTCGAGAAGACCCGAATTCTTTCCGAAGTCAGGCATAGATCTGTCGTTTTTCTTATCGTAAACGCCTTCAGACGATATTATTCCGTAACAAGAAGAAGAATCGACTGCGGCAATGTATTTTTTACTGCTGCTTTCGAAAATATAAGTTTTTGAAATGCTTCCCAGAGATGTGGTCAACGGAAAACCGTTCTCGTAAACACCGTGCTGATTTGAAAGCTGCAATATACTTCCGTCAGCTGTGACCGACTCAGGTTGTCCGTCATTATCAATATCGTTCAGGAGCGTTTGTGAATTCCCGTCGAAGACGGCAGACTTTGAAAATGCGATCATGCCGTTCATGTTCCTTTCGCCGTCAGTCTCTATAAAATATGTAGAATCTGTATCGAACGGCTTTTCTGAAACTATACCCGATAAAATATCTATTCCGAAAAGGACATCCGAATTTTTTCCGCTGATATATTTTGCCGCTCCTGTATCGTCTGTGAGCACCATCAGCCTCTTAGCCTCTGTATATGTCTCCGTACCCGTAACAGGCAAAATACTGTCTTCTATATTTATAAGCCCGGCCGCAGTCGGAACAATTCCGGCGACAGGCTGAGAAACAACTTTTCCGCAAGGGATAGTCTGAGCTGTGCCTGAAGAGATATCGACAGAATGAATGCCTGTCGAATCAGCTGTCACGACAGAGATATTCGTGCCTGATGTAAAAGGAAGAAAATTACTGTTTACAGATGTGCCGAAAGTGCCGCTATAGACCAGGCTGTCGACATCAAAGATCTTAAACTCGCCGTAGGCACCGCAGAAAAAGTGATATGTCACTCCGTTCAGATAAAAGGGCGAATACAAACCTACTTCTGTCAGCTCAGGGTCAGTCGTAAAATACCTGTCCTCTTCTTCATATGAGAAAGAAAATGTCATTTCTCTTCCGATAGTCGAGAATTTGTGAAGTTTTATACCTGTCTGAATTGCTTCGTTCGTGTCTGATCTTGGATATGAGACCGAGCTGAACTCGACAGAATTAAGACTGCTGTTGGGATAAGTGAGCCAGTACTGATTGTCCGAAAAGAAGGCATCGTAGAACCAGCCGAGCTCTGTTCCGTAACCGTTGTCAAGCAGCCAGTAATCGTTGCCTATGTCGAATGAACCGTCAGCCTCTTCCAGATAAACGCCTCTGTTCTCGAAGTCGTCATTCACAGAATTGTTGTCAATATTATACTGAGTCGTTCTAGTTTTGTCTATATGCCATATAAGGATCCCGCCCTTCGATCTTGAAAGCTGATCGCCAAAGTCAAGGTCATATCCTGTCGGAAGTCCGAAATCATAATCGTCGTCATCTATTCTAACGAGCGTCCTGAAACCTGCATCGACCTCATAGTCCTCAAGGCCGTCCTCATCGTAAAAGAAGCGTATCCTTCTGCCGTCCCTGTCGTATCCGAAAATCTCTTTTAATGTTGAAGTGTAGTTCAAAGGCGTTCTGTTCTCTATGAGCAGATATTCGTCGCTGTTCAAGTCTATCCTGCATATAGTCGAGTCAGACATAATTTTTACGCTGTCCTGCGGTGAAGTCAGTACCGAAACATCCGCCCAGCCTTTGAGTTCTTTCACCCATGCGGACACTCCCGACGGTATCATCCCCGAAAAATTGGCTGAACCCTGGTCCATAAGTCCGAATTTGCCTATGCAGCTTTTTCCGTCATCGGAAGAGTAAAGATTAGGTATTGCGAGCCTGTGCGCGAACATGAGAGAGGATATTCCTCCCATCCCGGCATGATACCACTCGCCGTCATAGATCTGCCATTCGCATTCCGGAAGGATTATCGTATTCGTTATCAGTGTTCCGTCGTGAGCCTCGACACGAACAGTGTCCAGATCGGTTTCTGAAAGGTAAACTGAGGGAATGTCGAAAGGGGTTTCGTCAAAACCGGGATTGAATTCCTGACCCGACCCCGCGTGAAAGATTACGAAAGTGTTATAATCCTTAAAATTTATTGCAGCATCATCCTTAACGGCGTTCCACGACCCGTTATACATTTCCGTTAGCCTCTCGAGCAGGACTTCGCTCCCGTTGTTGGGATTGTAGTACCACATGGGATGGGTCAGCGAAACTGTCGTATCCAGAACCGTATATGTGACCTGAACGGATCCCCGCGACTGCTTTCTGAAATAATTTTTCACGAACTCGAGCTGATCTTCAAAATAAGACCTGTCATGCGGAAGCCCGTCAATATGCAGAGTATCGGGATATCCCGAGCCGAATTTGCCGTTCCCCGTAGTGTAATCCAGATCATCAGCTTCGAACTCAACCATCAAAGCCAGTACTTTGAGAGTATCAGGTATAGATTTTTCAGTAGAATTCTCTGCAGCCTTGAAAGGATCGAACTTCATTCCCGCACTGTTTAACGTGGCGATCAATAAAAGCTGTATCAGAAAGAAATATTTTACTCTAAGTTCAGTCATCTTGTCTCTTCTGCCGCCTAAAATCCGATATTTATTGAAAATCTCATTGTGTCCGTGAGAGGATGTCCCTCGCCTGCATCAAGATATGAGAAATCGAAAATGTACTTGTCGTATCTGAGGCTGGTACCGTAGGTAGTCGCGCTTATCTCGCCCATATCGTCGTTCCAGAAGCCCATTCTTAAAGAGATCATTTTATTGTACCAGTACTCGGCACCAAAACCGAAAACAATGTCATTAAAACCGTCGTCGTCAGTCCATGAAGTAAAAAGAGCTTTCCAGATCGGGTCTGTATAGTTCCATTCGTCCGAAGTATCGATCCCGTCCTCCCCTTCATCCAGATCTTTTCCCCTGCGGACTAAAAGCTTGGTCATGTCGCTGGTTAGTACGAGAGAATTATAATCGTCATAAAAAAGATAATACGCCAGTCCCAGCCTCATCGTCGTGGGAAGAGGATCAGCCTGCTCATAATCAATGTAGGATATTTTCGGCCCGAGGTTAGTCAGGGCAAGACCTATATCCAGATCGTAGTCGGTCTGGTAAAGCATTCCGAGATCCAGAGCCATGCTGTGGCCTGTACCTGATCCCTGCTCGTTACCCGCACCGCTATCGGATAAATGCGAATATATGAATTTGGCGTTCAACCCTATGAAAAGGTCTTCAGAGAGGTCGGTCCCGTATGAAACGGTCATTGCGGTCTCGTATGTCTTAAAAGTACCCTGCTCCGTACCGTATTCGTCCGTTTTGGTCTGTTCTCCCAGATAGAAATAGGTGATATTCCCTCCAATAACACCAAGCCCCGGTATCTCCTGTTTGTAAGCCAGAAAATCATAGTACATGTCGTTCAGGTTGAAGCCCGGAAGCCAGTTGGCGTGCATGAAAGTAAGCTCCCTTCCCGACTGTCTGGCAAGACCCGCAGGATTCCACCATGTCGCCGTGGCATCGTCCGCTATCGCGACGAAGGAGTCGCCCATTCCGGTCGGTCTTGCGCCCGGGGATATGGTAAGGAACGTTACGCCGGCTTCGGACGGACTTGAATACAGTCTGACCGCTCCTGAAAAGACTATTGCCGTGATCAGTATGCTCTTTATAATTGATCTTGAGCTCATTTTATGCTCCGTTTGTTATACAATTCAGATTTTAACTTAAATATCTGCCGGTTTGTTCAAATGTTTTTAAGTTCTATTGCTTTTAAGATATTCTTTATTAAAGATATATGTGT
>JAQVNT010000155.1 GCA_028702975.1 Candidatus Delongbacteria bacterium | reverse complement strand
ATTTTTCCTTCTCAACTCCAAGTTCGTCCATGATCTTTGAGCCGTCCGCCGCCTGTACATGATTGACGAGCGAATCTATCATCACATTGCCGACATGGAAGACCTTTGAATCGGGTATGCCTTCGTGCTTCAAATTCTCCATTCCGCTTTCTTCGGAAACGAAAAGGTAATCGCAGACGACATCGGTCATGAGCCTGTTGATCTCTTCGGGCATCCTGCGGTCAAAGCTTCTTAAGCCGGATTCGACATGAACGCATTTTATTCCGAGCTTGACGGCCACGAGCGTGCAGGCTACCGTTGAATTGACATCACCGACGACGAGCACGAGGTCGGGTTTCTGCTCCAAGCACACTTTTTCGAATTCGACCATGATCTTAGCTGTCTGGACCGCATGGCTTCCGCTTCCGACTTTCAGGTAAATATCAGGCTCGGGCATTCCGAGATCCACAAAAAATACCTTTGACATTTTTTCGTCGTAATGCTGTCCCGTATGCACAAGATAAGGCTCGATTCCTTCCGTTTTAAGCATAAGGTTATGTATAGGTGCTATTTTCATGAAATTCGGGCGTGCGCCCACTACATTGATGATCTTCAAACGGTTCTCCTTCAAGTAAAGTGCATAATAATTAAATCTTTTGGAATATAAACGAACAATTGCGTATTTTCAACATATAATTTATATTTAAAGGGTAAATAATTAAGCTTGAGGTAAAAATGAAAATAGCTGTCGCGGGAACGGGATATGTGGGACTGGTCGCGGGCGTATGCTTCGCGGAAGTCGGCCATAAGGTCGTGTGCGTGGACATCGACGAAGCCAAGGTAAAGAAAATGAAAAAGGGCATCTCGCCTATCTTTGAGGAAGGTCTTGAGGAACTGATGAAAAAGAATTATAAGGCCGGAAGGCTTGACTATACCGTTGATTTTAAGTCCGCATACAGAGACGCCGACGCTATTTTTATAGGCGTGGGAACTCCCGAGCAGCCTGACGGAAGCGCGAACCTGTCACATATCGCGACTGTGGCGAGGCAGATAGCGGAAAGCGTGGAAAAGGACTGCCTCGTGGTGGTAAAATCCACTGTTCCGGTGGGCACGAACGACAAGGTGGAGCAGTTCATACACGATTTCCTTGTTAACGGCACGAAGGTCGAAGTGGCATCTAACCCGGAATTTCTGGCGCAGGGATCGGCCGTAAAGGACACGCTTCACGCGGCTAGGATCATCATCGGCACCGAAAGCAAATGGGCTGAAAAGCTGCTAAAAAAGATATACGAACCGTTCAAACTGCCGATAGTCTCCGTCTCAAGAAGGTCGGCCGAGATGATAAAATACGCGTCTAACGATTTTCTCGCGCTCAAGATATCGTACATGAACGACATAGCCAACCTGTGCGAGCTTGTGGGCGCCGACATTCAGGATGTCGCTAAGGGCATGAGCTACGACGACAGGATCGGATCGAAATTTTTAAACGCGGGCATCGGATACGGAGGCTCATGCTTCCCCAAGGACACCAAGGCGCTCGAATATCTGGCCAGGCAGCACGGCTACGATCTGAAGACCGTCTCAGCCGCCATCGATGTAAACAAGTCGCAGAAAACGCTCATGTTCAAAAAAGCGAGCAAGCGGCTGATAACCTTCAGCAGTCTGAAGGTCGCCGTGCTGGGACTCACTTTCAAGCCGGGCACTGACGACTTGAGAGAAGCGCCGTCCTTAGACAATGTTCCATTGCTTCTCGAGCAGGGCGCGGACATTTACGCTTACGATCCCGTCGGTTCGGACCACTTTAAGAAAAAATTTCCCGAAGGCAAGATAGGCAGAGGTTCGATCAGATACGTGAAAAACCCTCAGGACGCGTTAAATGAGGCCAATGTCTGCTTCATATTCACCGAATGGGCTCAGGTAAAATCAATTAAGCCTGACGACTATAAAAAACTTATGCGTACACCGTTACTTTACGACGGAAGAAATATTTACAGCGTTAAAGATATGATGAAGGCCGGCGTCGAATACCACTCTGTCGGCAGGCAGTTCTAGACCTCTAAAAAGAAAGTGTCGGGTCTTTGAGGATCAAAATTCTCGCTCGCCCACATGACCGTAACAAGGTCTGTCGTGCCTATATTCATAATATGATGCGTATATCCCGGCGGAATGTCCACTACCTGAAGTTTTTCTCCGGATACAATGTATTCCGTCATTTCAACAGAATCGATGTTCCTGAACCTGATCGCGGCTTTACCCGATACCACTAAGAATTTCTCGTTCTTGGTATGATGCCAGTGATTTCCTTTCGTAATTCCCGGCTTCGTAACATTGATAGAGACCTGTCCCCTCTCGTTCGATTTTAAAAATTCGGTAAAAGAACCTCTCCCGTCCACATTCATCTTTAGGTCATAAGCGAAACCGTCATCGGGCAGATAGCTCAGGTAAGTCGAATAGAGCTTTTTCTGGAAATCGTCCTCCATGTTCGGCAGCAGAAGCGTATTCCTCGAATCGTGGAATTTGTAAAGAGTGTCAACTATCTCGCCCAGGTTCTTTGTGTAAAAAGTGTCGATATCGTGGTAGAATTTTGATTTGTCGTGATATTCGTAGAAAGGTATTTTTTTGAATTTTTCCATAACATCGTCGATATAGACAAGATTGACGATATTGTTCCTGTCCGAAATAGTGACAGGCTTACCGTTGGCTATGTTGTGGCAGAAGGTGGCTACGGCTGAGTTGTAGTTCGGCCTGCACCATTTGCCGAAAATATTCTTGAGCCTGAAAATGAAGACCTTTACATCGTTGTCCATTCCGTATCTGATAAGAGCTTCCTCCGCCCTTTTCTTGCTCAGCCCGTACGGATTGTCGTAATCGGCCTGGATCGAAGATGTGAGCACTATCGGCACTATGTGCTTTTCTGATTCGCATATCTCTATAACAGCCTGCAGCGAACCCAGGTTGCCCTCGTAATCCTCATCCTCCTTGGGCCTGTTCACTCCCGCAAAGTGGAATATGATGTCGGATTCCAGTATGAACTCTTTGAGCGCGAAAAGCTCGTTCTCGATGTCGTATAAAAAGAGAGTCACATCTTTGTTCTCCCTGAAATTCGCGGTCATGTTCCGGCCTACGAATCCTCTCGCTCCGGTAATGAGAATTTTTTTCATACTTCCCCCTTTAGTTCGTATTGGACAGGTAATATGCGATCGTTACGATACTTGCTATAATGGCCACCCAGTCCTTGAGGCTCGTTCCCTCTTTCTCCTCGGGCTTTTTCTCCTTTTTGACCACGACGCGGGACCCTTCCTTCACAGTCGGCGAACAGAGCCATCCGTCAACTTTAGCCGCGCCGCCCGGATAATAAACTATAGTTTCGCCTTCAATATAATTGTCATCGACCATCACTCCGCCCGCAGCGGCCACATAGTCGTCTAAGTCCCATCCTTTTGTGTATTTGACGAGTCCGGGCGTGAATACGAACCCTTCAACTGAGACTACACCGGGGTGCTTTGGTACCGTGATCACATCGCCGTGCTGGAGAACGAGGCTTCCGCCCCTGCTCCCTTTCGAGACCTTTTCAAAGTCAGAAAGCACCTGCTTGTCTCCCCTTTCCAGCGTGATTCCCTGGGAGAAGGCTTCGTTCTTGAGCCCGCCCGCCCTTTCTATCAGCTCGGCCAGAGTTTCCTTTTCCTTCATGAGCGAATATGTGCCCGGGAACTTCACTTCGCCCTTTAATTCAATATTGCGCTGATACTGGAAGTCCGGATGCTGCCTTACGACCACTAAGTCTCTGTCCTGGAGAATGAATTTGTTCTTATCGGGCGTTCCGGCCTTAAAATTTTCTCTTGTCACCTTAACTTTATGAACAGATACGAGCTTATCCGGCGTTATGTTGTACGGATCGACCCTGAAAACCTCCGCCTCGTACTGATAAGCCTCTTTCTCGAATCCTCCGGCCTGAAGGATCAGGTCTTCGACGCCCATGTTGACTGACATATCGAACTGCCCCGGTTTTCTCACAAGCCCCTTTATCGAGACCGTTTTGGGGAACACGGTCACATTGATATCATAAATTTTCAAATGATCCTTGTTCTCAAGCACCATGTCTTCAGCTTTGTCGCCCGCCAGAATTTTATTCAGGTTCACGGGAATTATGCGCGTGGTTATGCCGTCGTCGTTGTACCTGATAAGATCGGCCCTTTCAAGATAGGTCTTTTTCCTGAAAACTTCGTCCTCGAGACCGCCCGCCTTATAGATCAGGTCAGACACCCTTGATTCTGCGTCAAGATAGATGATCCCCGTTTTTTTTACATGCCCCGATATCTGGACCGTCTTTCTCGTTACAAGCTCCCATCTGGAATATATTTTCACTAAATCCGAGCTTTCGAGTTTAATGTTAAGATCGGCTTCAGAGTTTAGATTTACATCCAGAAGTTTTGTGGTCAGGTCGGGAAGAGTTCTAGTTATATGCGCCTTGTTCATATATGTTTCAGGTAAAAGTCCGCCTGTCTCGTTCAGAAGGTCCTTTAAGGTCATATCCTGCGAAAGAGAATATTTTCCGGGCAGAAGAACAGGGCCTTCGATGTTGACATAATTTATGAGGATGTCGGAAATGGGAAAAATTGTCACAATGTCGCCGTCGTTAAGTTCGACAGGATCTATGATCACCTTACCGTTCTGCGCTGTTCCGAGCCTGAATTCCATCACCTCTTTGGAGTGCATGATCTCCGAAGTTCTTTTTTCAAAGGGCACTATAC
>JAQVNT010000154.1 GCA_028702975.1 Candidatus Delongbacteria bacterium | reverse complement strand
CATAAGGTATTTCTTCGGGACTGCCGCAGATCTCTTCCCTGAACTCAGGATCGATCGGGAAAGGAGTTTTCCCGTACTGTCCCATGACCATGTTCACGAACTGGTTCGTCAGGGTCGTGTATTCAGGCTTTCCGTTCTGCTCGTCCAGCGCCAGATTAACTGCCTGAGTTCCAACGATCTGACTGGTCGGAGTTACAAGCGGCGGACAGCCTGAATCAAGCCTGCACTTGGGCACAAGATGCAGTGCTCTGTCCATCAGGTGGTCCAGTTTCAGCTGCTTGAGCTGAGCGACCATGTTCGTGTACATCCCGCCCGGTATTTCGGCCCTCTTTACCTGCTCGTTCGGCTCCGGGAAGTTGAAATATTTTGTTATCGCCTGAGTATGAACAAGAAGTTCATCCACATTGCCGCTGTTAGCCGCAGCTATCGACTTGTCGTAAAGCGCGTCGATCTCAGGGTCCAGTTTATAATCCGCTATATCGAATTCTCTCGGTATCAGCTTTGTTGTATCGAACTGCTCAAGCTCTTTTCTGATCTTGGCCAGCTCTTTATCTATCATGCTCACCTGTTTCGCGTCAACTCCGGTATCGATCCCGAGCTTATCGCAGAATATTCTTACAAGTTCGTAAGCCGGAGCCGCCGGTCCGCCTGCAAAGTTGTAAAGTACCGTATCGACAATATCGACGCCGTTCACTATGGCCATGAAAACAGAAGCTAATCCGTAACCGGGCGTATCGTGGGTGTGAAGGTCTATCGGAATGCTGACTGACTTCTTTAGTTCTCTGATCAGCTCGCCTGTCATTTTAGGATGAATAAGCCCTGCCATATCTTTAATGGTTATTATGCCTGCGCCTTCTTTTTCGAGTTCTTTTGCTTTTTCAACAAAATACTGAACATTGAATATATTATTCGGTAATTTTTTCCTTTTGAAGAAAGCTTTTACCTTATCTTTAAAAGTAAACCTCGGATCGACAGTGAAACATACTGCGCAGTCTGTGATCCCGCCGTATTTTTTTACGAACTTTATCGTCGAGGTCATGTTGTTTATATCGTTCAGGGCATCGAATATTCTTACTATGCTGAGTCCGGATTTTAAAGTTTCTTTTGTGAAACCCTCAATAACTTCGTCGGGATACGGCGCGTAGCCAAAGAGATTTCTTCCTCTGGAAAGGCTTGTCAGTTTTGTGCTGTCCCCTACCGCCGCTTTTATCTTTTCCAGCCTGTCCCACGGATTCTCACCCAGATATCTCATAATCGAATCAGGTACAGCTCCCCCCCACACTTCACAGGCGTAAAATCCTGCCTTCGCGTAGAACGGAAGAACTCTGTCAACCTGTGCCTGGCTCATTCTTGTTGCGAACTGCGACTGCTGTCCGTCTCTCAGTGTCAGATCTCTTATTTTCAGTTGTCTCATGTGTTCCCTTTGCTGAATTTTTTACCGAATTTATCTAAAAATATAAGTTTACGCAATAATTTATTATTGAAAAAAATCTGACCAATATTGAAGTTCTCTATAAATTACCTTAAAAGCACCATCTTTTTTGTCTGAACAGATTTGCCTGCCTTCAGCGAATAATAATATACCCCGCTGGACAGCTTTGACGCTTCGAATTCCACACTGTGACTTCCAGCCTGCATTTTTTTATTTACAAGATCAGCCACTTTCCTTCCCGATACATCAAAAACAGCGAGCGATACATCAGAATCCTCCGCGATATCGAACTGTATTTTTGTTACAGGATTGAAAGGATTAGGATAATTCTGATGTAGAGCTGTTATTTCAGGCACGATCTCTTGTTCATCTATACCTACTCTATCTCCAATTACAGCCCTGATATGATAATTATAATCAGGTTCCTGTAACCATAACCAGCCTGTACCGTATTCATTCCATGTACCCTTGTATGATCTTCCGTATGCGATGGTACTTTCTTCGTTCGGAGCTTCCGTAAGTGCGTAAACTGATCCGTACGGGGCTGAAAAACCTACCCAGAAATCACCGGATACCATAATACCAAACGGGGAAAATTCGGTTCTTAGGTCGATCTTTGTATAGGGAGCACCCCCTCCTAAATAACCAGGCAAAACCATTACAGGATCAATTAATTCATCACCAGGTAATCCCCCGAAATCTGACCATACATGAACTTCCATGCTGTCTGATATGTGAGAAGCGTCGTAGTAGTTCCTTATTAGTATAAAAGGTAGATACCGATCCGAATCCGAATCGTCCGCAGTCATTCGGACAGCATACGCATTATTGTTTTCTGCAATCATATAATAGCTTGTAATATCCGAGTCATAGATCAAGTGATCTCCGCTGATATATGTGTAGAAATCTGTAATCGTCTCCTCATAATGCGGTGAAGCGTCTCTGGCCCAAATTCTGTATGAGACAATATTACCGACCGTTGTAAAAGGTATCGAGAAATTCCATGTGTCGTCTCCGGCGTATAACATTTCAGATTCTTGCTCTTGACCTCCGTTTATCTGATAATATACCCGCGTTGAATCAATTCCCGAAAAATCCAATATTTTAGCTGAACTGTTATAATCTTCCACATGAGAAGCTCCCTCATAATGCACGGGTCCGTCATGAATTATAATAGGAGGATTCACTGGTGTATTCTGAGTTTTAATGAGCAGATCATCAATGTACATTCCGTTCAGGTTAACAGCGCCGTCGGATACGAACATAAAACGGAAAATTACCTGAGAATATCCAACGAATTCACTCATCGATATCAATTCTTCGTGCCAGTCTGCTCCCTCCCCGCTCCACGATCTCAATCTTGTCCAGGTGGCTCCATTATCGCCGGAACATTCAAAATGCATAAAATCGTAATCGTTCTCAAGATCGTATTTGCACCAGAACTCAATGCTGCCTTTATAATACATTGTCCAATCCATTGTGTTAGACCACGCCGCATACGAAATATTATTGTCTGTGTAGTTTGAATCCGGGCTCTCGGTCAGTGCGTGAGTAGCGGATGTATATGTTCCTTCCTCAAGCCCCCAGTTCCCGGTCAAAGTCCAGTTCCCGAGTCCGGATTCGAAATCCTCAGTAAAAAGTGTCTGACCGTTAAGCCACTGCACTGTATAACTGTCAGTATTTAAAGTATTACTAGCGCTGTCAACGATCGTGAAACGGACTTCGCCGTCAAGTACCTGCTCACTCTCGGCAGGTATCGTTCCTGTATAAGTATATTCGTGTATCTTTGATGGAGACATAACGAAATCGTATTGAGTGACCCAGCCGTCCTTGCTGTAATGTCCTTTGCAGGAGAAAACATATGATTCGTCTTCAAAGACAACCTCAAGATTCATTGGATCATTAATGAAAGCAAGTCTGTTTTTAACCGCTTTTATAACAGGAACATCAATGTCTATTACAAATTCGATTGGAAAATCTATCGATGTAGATGTAAGGCCTCCGATATCAACCATGTCAAAATTGATGGTTCCAGTTACTGAGGCTGCTTCAGCAGGTATTGTTGCTGTCCATGCTTCGTTTCCACTTTTTGCTTTTGCGAAAGGAAGGTCGATTACAGTTGTACCGCCGTCAAAAGAATAGTGTCCGGTTACTGACGCAATTCCTGAACGATCATATACCGTAGCATTGATAACGAGATCGTTGTTAACATAAGCTCCGACCGTTGGTAAAAGAGCTTCATTTCCGATAAGGCTTACGATCTCAGGTCCTGCATAATCATAATAGACTTCAACATCGTCAATGAACCAGTCGTCACTTTCGTTCCCTCTGTAATGGAATCCGATTATGATCTCTTCTCCTTCATAAGCTGCAAGAGAGAACGACAGCTGTTCCCAGATGCCTTCGTCTGCATTTTCAGCTGTTGAAGTGGGCAATCCTGTATAGATCTGAGTCCATGAGGTTCCGCTGTCTGCTGATACTGATACTTCGTGCAGATCTCCGTAAGTCATCCAGAAGCCGTTCTGCCAGAATGAAAACATACTAAAATTATCAGCCGGTATAGTGATAGCTGGAGTATAGATCCAGTCGTCATTGTCTCCTGCGTAAAAATGAGTCAAAGAAGCTTCCCCGGTATGAGCAACAGCTCCCAAAGCAGCCGTTCCCCTCACGAATCCGTTTCCTGTAGCGCTTGTGTTAAGAGTCCAGCCGGCAGGCGGAAAAGCGCCTTCAAAGCTTTCGCTTATGAACGGAGTGTCTTTAGACCAGATGATCTCATAGTCTTTAGACCATTGAGCATTCCCGTATCTGTCTTCCATATAGAATTTTACTAGGGCTGTAGTTCCATCAGGCTGACCCGGAACTGAACCGGTAAAAGTGTAAGTTCCCTTTGCCTGAACAAGGTTAAAGTCAACCCAGCCTGATCCTAAATTATACTGTCCCAGCATGGGCGTAACTACTGTATTAATATCCTGTACTGCTAAAATAAGCTCAGCATCAGTGCTTTCAAAATTCTCAAGCCCTGTTAGATTCCTGACTATCGGCGGATATGAATCGATTTCTCCGTATGGTGAAAGCCCAAAATCGATAGCCCATTCGAAATATTCACCGCCGCTCTGGAATCCGTTCCATATTCCGGGGGTTCCGTATAAGCTGTGTGTTTCGTTAACCTCATACGATGAAACAAGTCTGGGATTTCCTTCGCTGAGAGGAACTACTGAAACAAAAAAATCGTTAACTAGAATTAGAGCCGGATCAACATACTGGATATTGTAGAAATCATCGGCTGCTGTTCCTACCGGAGATT
>JAQVNT010000005.1 GCA_028702975.1 Candidatus Delongbacteria bacterium | reverse complement strand
GTTGCAATGGAGGCTGAGAATGATGTGACGATATCATAACCCCTAAAAGTCAGAAATAAGGTTGAAAAGGCAAATACGGATATGAAAAGTATAAAAAATGCCGAAATATTTTTAAAGAGAGTGTCACTTATCAGATCATTTCCGAATTTCAGGGAAATAACAGATCTCGGGTAGATCATTTTTTTTATCTCATTAAAAGAGAACTTGAAAACGGACATGATTCTTATCTGTTTTATAGAACCGCTTGTAGATCCGCTGCAGCCTCCGAAAAACATGAGAATAATAAGTATTGTTTTTGAAAAGTGAGACCATTTATCAAAATCAGCAGAAACGAAACCTGTAGTAGTAGTTATTGATATTACCTGAAACGATGAATATCTCAGGCATGCAAAGAGGCTGCTGTAATCATTTCTGGAATAAAGATCTGCGGCTACGATTATCATTGATACCACAAGTGTTGCTGTATAGAATCTCCACTCGCTGTTTGAAAAGAAATCGCGGAATTTTCCTTTGAGAAGAAAAAAATGAAGAATAAAATTTATTCCGGCAAGATACATAAAGAGCATAATAACGATCTCTATGTATAAATTGTTAAATCCTGCAACTGAACTGTTAAGCGTAGAAAATCCGCCGGTAGCAAGCGTTCCGAAAGTATGGCAGAGTGAATCGTATAAGCTCATTCCCCCGAACATCAAAAGAGCGCTCTGTACTACTGTCATGCCGAAATAGATATACCAGAGCAATTTTGCAGTATCCGTAACGCGTGGGCTTATTTTGTCTTTCATAGGACCGGGAACTTCAGCCTTATATAAAGTGTTTGAACTCAGACCGAGAACCGGAAGTATCGCGATCGTAAGCATGATTATACCCATACCTCCGAGCCAGTGTGTCTCGCTTCTCCAGAAAAGGAGTCCTTTGGGGAGCGATTCTATGTCAATCAGAATTGTCGAGCCTGTTGTCGTGAAACCGGACATCGTCTCGAATACGCAATCGATATAACTTCCGCCTGACATTCCGTAGAAATAAAAGGGCAGAGCTCCGAAAAGCGCTGCGGATATCCAGGCTAAAGATACTATCACGAAACCTTCGCGGGGTCTTAAGTCGTTGTCCGATCGGAATATAAGAAAGAGCAGTAAACCTGTAATTAATGAAATTAGAATACTGTACAGAAATTCCTGAGTATCACCTGAATTGTAGTACAAAGAGAAAATCAGCGGGGGGATCATGGACGCGGAAATTATAATAAGCAGGATGCCCTGTATTTTGAAAACAGTCTTCCAGTTCATGTCAGTTTCCGGATGTCTTTGAGAAAAGTGCTTTAGCCGCTTTTTTTACTGCAGGCAGCATGAAACAGATCACCAGATCATTGATCCTGATATCATCGTTGCCGTAAGGGATTATTATCTTATTGTCTCTCTGTATCACTCCGATTATCATTCCTTTGGGCAGTCTGACATCTTTAAGAGGTTTATCGAGTATCTCAAGCTCTTCTGATATCCTGATCTTCATTGTCTCGATCTTCAGATTAGGCAGCGGATATACAGAAATGATCTCTCCTTTGCGGCAGTAGTTAAGTATCTCTGATAGCGCCAGTGTTTCGGTCGAGAAAACCGAATCGATATCCTGAATATCGTTGAGTATCGGACTGATCGAAATGTTCCTGATATTACAGACAGCCTTGAATGCCCCGTTCCTTTTAGCCAGAACGGCAGTGATCACATTCTGCTCATCGCTTTCAGTTACGCATACAACGAAAGAGCCTTTCATATCAAGTTCGTTAATAACGCTGTTATTGGTTCCGCTTCCGTTTATGATCATGACACCGTTAAGTTCTTCGGAAAGGTTTGAGCAGATAGTTTCATCCTCTTCCACAACAGTCACGCTTTTACCAAGCAGAGATTCTCTTCTTGCAAGCTCTCTTCCGATCCTGTGTCCACCGAATATTATTATTTTTTTTATTTTTTTCTCAGCCGGAAAATACTCCTGAGTTATAGTGTGCAGCGATTCTGTATTTCCCAGCATAAATATTTTACTGCCATGATGGATAATATCGTTTCCTGAGGGTATAATAACACTATTGCTGTTTTTTACGGCTATAATCCTTACTTTCCGCCATGCTTTATCGATTGAAGCTATTTCATGTATCTTCTTCCCGTTCCCCTTAAAGCTTTCAGGAACCTGAACTCCGATTATTTTTATGTCATTATCGTGAAAATTAATTATTTCGGATGTTTCAGGTTCTGATATCAGGTCAGAGATATTATTGATCGTAAGCTGTTTTGTTGCGATCATATTGTCGATGCCGAAATCCGCAGATTCAATTATCGGGTTGGAAAAATATCTTGAAGCGTTCTCGATCTTTGCTATCGTATAAGCGTTGTAATGGCTAAGTCTCTTCACCAGATTACAGGCAACGATGTTCACATTGTCATCGTTTGAAAGCGCCAGGAAAAGTTCAGTTTTATCAACATTGGCTTTGGAAAGCATATTAACATCTATGCCGCTTCCCTTAAGTACCAGCGCGTCCAGCTCTTCATTAAGTTTCTTTGAAATATCATCGGATTTCTCAATTATAGTAACAGCGTGTCCTTCAAAGATCAGCTGTTCAGCGATCATCGATCCGAGCTCCCCGCCGCCTATGATCAGAATATTCATATCGTTTGCTTCTCACAATTAAAACGCAAAAGGTAAATATAACATTTACAGGTATAATAATCAAGGGATTATAAGTACAGAAGGTGCAAATTACTATTTTTCCACAACTCTGTTTCTGCCTTCATTTTTGGCTTTATAAAGTCTTTCATCAGAAATTTTGATAAGTTCCTGGGCAGATTTAACTTCAGGATAATAGTCCGCTACTCCGAAACTCATCGTCACAGGCACGATGTTCTCTTTATATTCAAAAACTGAATTCTCGATCACTTTCCTTATTTTTTCAGCTATAGAACAACCTCCTGAACCTGCCTGGGAGTGACAAACTATTACGAATTCTTCACCTCCGATCCTGGCTACATAATCCGTTTTTCTGATGGTCGATTTAATTATAGCCACCAGCTTAACAAGCACCGTATCACCGAAGCCGTGTCCGTATGTGTCATTGATCTTTTTGAAATGATCGATGTCGCAGCTTATAAGGGTAAAATTTATACCGTAGCGTTTTGCCTTGAGAAATTCGTCGTGCAGCTTTTCGTCCAGATACCTTCTGTTGAACGCCCCTGTCAGCGGGTCAAGCAGAGCAATCCCTACAAGCTTTCTGCTGTTGTCTTCGAGAACTTTCTGATATTTGATGGTCTGAGAGTTCAGGTCAGCGATCTTTTTCTGGGTCATATCGAATTCAGAAGTGATCATTGCGATCTGAGTATCGAATCTGCTGATTATTTTGAAATATCCAGGGAAATAAATATCCTTGATGTATAAAGACTTTAAACAGACTTTAAAGAAATCAACTGATCCGTCGACAATATCTTCAAGATTGTCGGAGTATAAGTTCATAAGATTTTTGATTTCTTTACGGAATTCTGTAGCCAGATTAAGATCTTCATAAAAAATATTGGATAGAACTGACCCGAAGTACAGGCAAAGAGAATAATTGTCTTTATTGTCAGATCCGATCGATCTCTGTATCGTTTTCTGGTGATGATACCTGACAGGTTCCGTTATCTCTGAATTCAATCCCGAATATTCTAAAAGAATGTAAGAAATTTCAGCGTGATCGAGGCCGAATATCTCCCATTCGGAAGTCATCCTTTTTATTGAATTATCATTCTTTTCGATTATTTGCCTGAATTCGGAAGGGTGAGATGAAAATATATAAAAATAGCTTATGTTCGTTAAAAGTCCGGAAACATATGCGAGATGAGCATCAGGTAGCTTACATTTCTTAGCAAGGAAATAACTTGAGGCAGCCGTAAAAAGCTGCATTTCAAATATCGGAGAAAGAACAGGGTTCGGCTCTGCTAATACAAGGTCCTTGAGTATGACATTCAGAAGCAGAATGTAGCAGTATTCGATACCCAGAACATCAATAGCTTTCTCGACAGTTGTAACGTTTGTTCCGGCTGCCTTTATAACGCTTTCCAGAAATTTATCTTTTAGTCCGTCCCGGCTGTTTATAATATTTGTAATTTCCTTCTGCGATAACCCGTTCAGTGATGAATTAAGCAGGTCGACAAAATACGCCGGCATGAAAGTTTTACCGGTATTCTTTATTTCAAATGCGATATCGATCAATATTTCTCCTGATTATGTCCATTTTTGTACTTCCTGTAGTTTTTGAGCGGATGAGACCGTATTCGGGCGGAATATCAAAAGAGCAGGATTTTGAAGTTTCAAATATTATTATCAGTTCTTCATGCACGAGATCTGACATGGAAAATATTTTTGAAAGTATATTTTTTGTAAGTTCAGATTCTTCGTACGGTGCGTCAATGAAGACTGTGTTGAAATTGAATTTTCCGTTTTTGCGCAGGTTGTCGAGATAAGAAATGCAGTCAGTGCAGACCACATCAATATTGCTAATGTCCAGCGGTTCGGCGCTTTTGTTGATCATTGAGCAGAGATCCCTGTTTTTTTCAACGCATGTTGATCTGACAGCCCCTCTTGAAATGAATTCAAAAGAAATGATGCCGGTACCAGAGAACAGATCCAGCAGCTCGACCTGATCAAGATCAAGATGATTGTTCAGCACATTGAAGATCCATTCGCGAAAGAAAGATGTAGTAGGCCTGAGCCCTACAGCGTCTGAAGAGCTGATCGTACGGCCCTTTAACTTTCCTCCTGTTATTCTAACCAAAATACACCGTGAACATAACATGATCAACTTTTGGAGAGATTATGAATTTTTTAAACTCGACGCCATTCACCTGCAAAGAATCCAGAAATTCATAAAATTTATCTGCCGGTTCTATTTTGAATATATTCTGATAGTACCTTATTGGTTTAATTTTGAAGCTGTCTTTTGTATAAACGAACTTGTTGTAATTAGATTTTAGCCTGGAATTCGGGAAATCGAATGACTCATGAGAAAATACGGCCCGGTTTTCTTCAAGTTCGCAGTTGTAAATTTTTTCCGCATCGATACTCTCTGCTTTTGAAAGGATTTCAGCATTACCCGCATGAATTCTCAGTTCAGTCCTATTTATAAAAACCACAGAATCACACTCAAGAAGCGAAAGTTCTTTTACGAATTCCCAGAACTCAGGTGTTTTGACTAAGATATCGCCGGTTGTCGGTTCAGATTCAGCCTCGGTTATCGTTTTCCCATCCGTGTCGCCGGCGGTATCAATATTTTGTTCATCAAAGACCGCAGCAGTTTCATGTATCTCTTCAGACACGGCGGCATCAACAGCTTCTTCCGCCGGTATCGGCATGGTTTCTGTGACATTAACTTCTTCAACGGTTTGACCCTGAACGGGAATCTTTTTCTCAATAGTTAATTTATACGGTATTTTCTCGATCAGATAATCAACCCAGTAGCCGGTAGTTTTCTTAAACTGGGCCGGGTTAAAGTAGTAAAATACCGACAGTAACAGTATCATGATTAGAAACGAGGCTGATATGAAAACAGATTTTTTCACAGAGGATGGAGGGGCTTCTATTTCGGTTCCGAAGGAAGATATGTTTTTGATGGTTTTGTCCGTATGGACGAATTCTGTTCTGTTTCCCGAGAAAGAATACCTGCAGCCCATCCGGAATTCGAATTTATCATCAAAAATATCCTTCAGAACATTTAAGAAGAAATCGCTGATGTTCTTCCTGATAACTGCGATTATCAGATTTTCACCTGAGTTATCATAATATGTTCCATACCTGTAATGTTCAGGAATATCAGTTACGATCTTTGATGCTTCCCAATTTATGTAATCCGCAAGTTCAGTGTTTTCCGGGCATGAATACAGGGTTTTGAACTGAACATATGCAGAGGGTATTACGATATTCAGTACGCTCAGATCTTTTTCGAAAGGCTCAAGAAGGGCTTTTATGGACGATCTCAGAGATTCGAAATGTGCGCCGTTTTCAATTACGGCTGTATCGATCTTGAAATCGAGATCTGAAGAAGAAAGTTTTTTCTCTCTGAAGCTGGAGGTTCCCGGAGAAAAGACTCTTTCTACAAGTTCGATCCTGGACGGGTGTATTATCAGGTCGTGGTACATCTTTATCCTCCTTTAATAAAAAAAACAGGGGCCGGATACTGTCTGAGTATCGCCGCCCCCGAGATCTTTTTCCTTAATACAGCTGAAGGCGAGCACACCCTTTTATTCAGTTTTCCAGCTGGTCGATCCGTTGTCAACATAACCTGCATTACCGTCATCTTCGATTCCGAAAAGAATTTTCTTTTCAAATAAGTTTCTTTCATACCCTTTAAAAGTGCTGTTTTCGTCAATCGGAGATTCAATTTTAACGCTGATCGTGTCTATCTTTAATATTTCAGTTCCGTAGATAAAAGCAATATCCGAAAGATATTTGATGTTAGTGTCTTTTTTCATTTCTTCAGCTACATCCAAACCCGGATTTGAATCAAAAAGTATTTTGAACCTTTCATTCTCTGAAAAATTCTTTTCAGACTCGTAATCAGGTGAGTCGATCGATTTTTCCATTTTGTCATCATACTGGTCTTTTGAAACCAGATCTTTCAGCTGCTCGGCAAAATATTTTGAGAATAATTCTCTTTTAGCTTCATCTGTTGAATATGTTGAATCACCGTCCATCTCATATTCCCTAACCAGGTCGGCAACTTTTCTTTCCGCTTTCAGTTTGACGATATTCAGGAAGTAATTTTTAACGGTTTCGTTATCTGTGATATCAATAACCTCTCTATCTTTTATAATAGCAGCGATTTTTTTGCTGGCTTTGTTGAAGAAAGACACAGTCATGCCTACTTTTGCAGTAAGGTTAAAGTTTACTTTGAAAGGATCGAGGGTGCTGGGGCAAAGATAAGGAGTTTTATCATTCTCGATATCGGTGAATACATATCTTGCCATATTCACTTCTTGTTCGATCAGGTTCGGGTCTTTCTCGACTTTGATGATAATTTTGTCTTTAGAAATAAAATCCCAGAAAATGTCTTTTGTGCCTTTATAATTTGCCACAGCTTCAATAGGTGACGGACTTGAAAGCATTATTTTTTGAGCTTTAAGATTCAGCTTTGGATTTCTTGGCAGAAGATCGATTGTGACGGATTTACCGACATTGTAGAGTACTTCTGTTTCATTCTCGGAAGACTTATAGTACTTCTCTTTCAGAGATCTGTAGAAGTCCTTATGTTTGTTATCCCTGAGGAATATTTCGATCTGGTCTGCATCGGAATCCATTACGATTTCTGGATTCGGGCATCCAAGTACACCCAGAAACTCAGTAAATTTTTTCTTGTCTTCGATATTCTCCGGCTTTGTTGTTCCGTTAGTAAGAACATTAAGATCGCTGAAATGTTTTACCTGAGTAAAAGAAACTCTCACTTTTGAAGTATCGATGTCAAGAATTTCAATATCTACATCAGGAGCATTCAGTTTCAGTTCGTTGAAATTAACAGCATAATCGAAAACTTCCTTCAGGTTTTTGCTGAACGAACCCTTTTCCTGCATATAAAGAACTTCACAGTCAGACATTTCGACCATTCTTTTTCTTGCAAGCTCTTTTCTGTCAGCCTGCTCATTCCACATTCTTCTCGGTAATTCAATCGACATGACAAGAAGAATAAATGCGACCACGGCAACTATCTTGAGTGTTATGCCGCCTTTTTTTGACATGAAACGCATCTTTATGACTCCATTTTAATTTAAAAAGTAATTTCATCCTCGACAGCAGAATATTTTTTCTTGCCAATGCCTTTGATCTTCATAAGATCTTCCCTGCATTTAAAACTGCCGTTTTCGTTACGGTATTTTATTATCGCTCCGGCTGTTTTCGGACCTATTCCTTTGAGAGAACAGAGTTCTTTTTCCGAAGCGCTGTTTATATTAACAAGTTTTTTTTGCACAGTCAAATCATTAATTATATTTTTTTCGGGACTTGTTTTTTGACTGTCAGCCTTATTTATCATCAGATTTGACTCAATTAGAGTTGTATCACCATGGAAATTAGGGTTGTTATTCTCTCCTGCATTAATTTCCGGAAGTTTGAAAAGGGATATTTTGAATAAAAAAACAATAAAAACGGTCAGAAAGACCGCAAGTGAACCTCTATAGGCTTTTTTATAAGTATCGGTTATGCTTGTGTTCTCTTCATTTTCTTTCATTCAAAAAATCTGTCCTTGATTTTCTCAAAGAAACCTTTTTCCGCTGCTTTTGGTTTAAGTTCTTCAAGGCCGTTCAGGCTCTCGAACATATCTCTGGCTTTTTTTGACAGCTTTCCGGGTATCCAGATACTTATCCTTACTACCAGATCTCCGTTCCCGTAGCCGTTCAAGACCGGCAGACCTTTTCCTTTCAAAAGCAGTTTTTTCCCTGATTGTGTTCCTGACGGGACTTTCAATTTTACTTTGCCTTCGATAACAGGGACCTCGATATCAGTTCCCAATACTGCCTGCGGTACGCTCAGTTGAAGATCGTAATAAAGATTTTCTCTATCCCTGTGGAAAAATTTGTGCTCTTTTTCCTGGATAATGACGATGAGATCGCCGCTCGGACCGCCTCTTTTACCTGCGTTCCCCTCGCCTGAAAGTGTCAGGTACTGGCCTTCGCTTACACCGGCCGGTATAGTCACGGATACGGTCTTATCTTCTCTTACCCTGCCTTCACCGGAGCACATCGGACATTTGTCAAGGATTACTTCACCTGTTCCGTCGCAATGCGGACAGGGCGAGACATTTACGAACTGACCTAAAATAGATCTCTGGACGGTTCGTATTTCACCGGTTCCCGAACAGGTTGAGCATTTTGTTTTGGAAGAAATGTCCTTTGCTCCCGAGCCGTTGCAGTTCGAACATTTTACATATTTGTTGAGCTTGATCTTTTTTGTAGTTTCTATGGAGATCTCTTCAAGGGTAAGCTTAATGGATATCTGAATGTCCGTTCCTTTTTTAAGTCCTGACGAACTTCTTCTCCTGGATGATCCTCCAAAACCTCTGCCGAAAAACTGTTCGAATATCGATTCGGCGTCACCAAAATCAAAACCGCTGAAATCGAATCCGCCAGCTCCAGAACCGCCTCTTACGCCCTCATGGCCGAACCTGTCGTATTTAGATCTTTTATTGTCGTCTGAGAGTACTGAATAGGCTTCTCCGACCTCTTTGAATTTCTCTTCAGAATCCTTATCGCCCTTATTTCTGTCAGGATGGAACTTGAGCGCCAGCTTTTTGTAGGCTTTTTTTATGTCATCTTTTGTTGCGTTCTTATCAACGCCAAGTATCTCGTAATAATCTCTTTTGCTCATAAATTGTAACCGTCCTATTTTGAAACGATAACTTTCGAATGCCTGATAACTTTATCATTCAGCTTGTAACCTTTTTCATACTGGTCTACAACATAATTGGGTTCGACACCCTCTTTTTCCATTGTCATCATGGCGTCATGCAGTTCCGGATCGAAAGCTGTATTTAGAGCCTCGATCTCAGAAAGACCCTGATTTTTAAGAATGTAACCTAACTTTTCAAATATCATATCTACACCTTTGTTAAGGTCGGATACATTGGTCTTATCGGAATAATTCTTCTGAAATCTCTCTATGTCATCGAGTACCGGTAACAGTTTTAAGATCAGTTCCTCATTAGCAGTACCTATCAGACGGATATATTCTTCAGATGTTCTTTTCTTGTAATTTTCGAATTCAGCAGCTTTTCTTATAAGTTTGTCCCGATACTCAAAAGCCTCGTTCTCAAGTTTTGATATTTTTTCTTCGAGTCTGCTCAAATCAGTTTCGTCTTCAGTTTGAGATTCCTCTTCAGGCACCGAATCTGTAGCATTATTCTCAGTAGTTTCAGTTTCTTCAATAACTGTCTGTTCTTCATTTATCTTTTCATTCTGGTATTTCTTTGATCTGCCTGACATTATTATGCTCCGGTAATTATTTCAGCGTTACATTATTAAGGGTAACAAATATAATAAATCGGGGTATAAAAGTCAAGCTAATGCGACATGAGTTTTTTGAAGTATTTCAGGCGTTGTTTCAGTCTTTGTCCCATCCGAAAAACCGGTCGATCTCCTCAATATGGGAAATTTTTGCTTCCTCTATGGTTCCGCAGAATATATTTTTACCTTTCTGCAGATATATTATCCTGTCTGCGATCCTTTTTATGGATTCAAGTTCATGGGTAACTATCACCAGCGTTATTCCGAGTTTCTTTTTCAGGTCCAGTATGAGCTCATCCAGATCTGATGATGTTATCGGGTCAAGTCCCGCGGAAGGTTCATCAAAAAAAAGTATTTCGGGATCCATAGCTATTGCCCTTGCCAGAGACACTCTCTTTTTCATTCCGCCTGAAAGCTCGGAAGGCAGCATGTAATAAGCGTCCTCTAAATTTACAAGTGAAAGTTTCTGCTTTACTATATTGCTGATCACCTCGTTTTCAAGCTGCGTGTGCTGCTCCAGCGGTATTGCGATATTCTCCCAAACAGCCATAGAATTGAGAAGGGCTCCCCCCTGAAAAAGCATTCCGATTCTTTTTAAGATCCCTTCGAATTCATCGATCTCCATATTCAGAATTTCTTTTCCGAAAACACTTATGCTGCCTTTTTCAGGTTTGAGAAGACCGATAATGTGCTTAAGAAGAGTTGTTTTTCCTCCTCCGCTGCTTCCCAGTATAACGAAGATCTCGTTTCTTTTTATTTCAAGAGAAATATTCTCAAGCACCGTTCTGCCGTCAAATCCGGCAGTCAGGTTCTTAATTTCTATTACATTCTCTTTTTCCATCTACCACTCAAAATAAAAAATTAAACTTAACACCGCGTCCGTCATGATGATGGCGAAGATCGAAGCAACGACTGAAGAAGTGGCGGCTTTTCCCACAGCCTCGGAGCCTCCCTTGACTTTAAATCCGAAATGAGCTCCGATAAGAACAATAAGCCAGCTGAAAAGCACGCTCTTGAGCATGCTCTGCCACCAATAATACAGCGTCATCACGTCAAAAGTCCTGTTTACAAATATGTCTAAGCTCAGGTCAAGATAGAGAACGCCAACAATGAAACCTCCGAATATGCCAACAAAGTTGGCCAATATAGTGAGTATCGGAAGGCATACTGTCAACGAAAGCATTTTCGGCGCCACGACATATTTGAGAGGGTTAAGCGCCATCACCCTCAGGGCGTCAAGCTCCTCTGTTATCTTCATCGTGGATATCTCTGCCGCAATAGCCGAACCTGTTCTTCCGGCTACGATGACTGATGTAAGTATCGGTCCCATTTCAAGTATCATCCCTATGACGATAAGATCCACGAGATAGATGTTGGCTCCGAACTGCTTAAGCTGGGCGGCTGACTGAAGTGACAGCACGAGCCCGATTAAAAATGACAGAAGGAAAACTATCGGCACGGCATTATTTCCCATAAGGAACATTTGTTCGAACACCGAACCTTTTCTTCTGCCTGAAGAATTGAAAATTGATCTTATGGAGTAATAAAAAATATCCGCTGAAAGTATAACGAAATCACCCAGCTCGTTAAAGAAATCTGAAACTGTTGCCACCGTTCTGTCTGTGAAGGAAAGCTTTGTCTCTGCGTTCTCATAACCTGACGCTTTGGCGAATTCTTCAATTTCTGATCTGAGGCTTTCTGCCGCGCGGATCTCAACTTTTTTGTTTCGGGATATATATTCAAGAAAAGCTAAAGCCAGCGTTCCGGCGTGCTGTACTTCTGAAAGATCGATCACAGGCTTGGCAGAAGTTCTTTTCAGATCATTGTAATTCTTTTTAAATTCATTTATCCTGTCGTTGCTGAAATCACCGGTTACCTTAAGAGTATTGATGTCGGTCTTTTTTATCATTATTCTAACGGTTTAAATAATAAGAGAATTCGACTGCAAGTTTGTGATCATAAACCCAATAGTTAGTTGAAGAGTCTGCTATGTGGTCGTAAATCAGATTCAGGCTGTAATCAAGAGATACATATCGGAATATTTTAAACGTTACATCATTCTCCCATTCGATCAGATAATTGTCGGACCTGTCCAGATTGTAAAAAAAATCGGCAGTTGAAGTATAAGTAATGTTGCCGGGAAAATTAAAGTCTGCGCCGGCAGTAAGGATTATTCCTTTTGAATACAAATTGTCCTGTTCGGCAAAAATATAAAGTGAATCTGAGGCTGAAGTATTGAGATAAACATTTTCATTAAAATCCTGTTTAAAACCGAATCCGGTCCTCAAGTAAAGATTCGAGTTGGATGACTTGATGAAAGTAAAATTAAAGCCGATATTCTCACCTGTATTTATTGGAGAGATCGGTTCAGATATCTTGAATTCTGTTATTCCGGATAATATCTCTATTGATCCGTCCCTGTGCTCTATCCAAACTGAGGCAGTTCCAGGTATATCATATCTGTAATCGGGGAATATTTTTGTTTTAAGGCTGAGTTCTCCATATAATCCGAAAATATCCGTAAAGTAGTATATGCCTGTATTACTCAGATTCAGTTCGTCGAAACTTACTCTCAGACCTTCAGTATCTTCAAGCTTTGAGAACTCCTCGTTTAAAGATTGTCTGAAATTGAGGTAATAGGGTTTTGAATCATAGATAAGCCTGTTGTCGATCTTGGCCTGAGAAATTATATCTGTAGAATTCTCGCCTTCTCCGTCAGCATTGTCGCTGTAGAGTGAAACAGAACCCTTCAGGCTTAATTTATCGAACCATACATTCTTTGAATTACTGTAATTTTCAAGAAGCCCCAGTTCGCCTGATCCTATAAATCGCTGAGCATCATCGATCACAACGACTATTTCAGTAAGCTCTCCCTTCTTTAATTCGAAAGTGGAAAAGTTGACTATAGTGTTGAACGGTTCTCCCTGCCTCACCAGCTTGTACTTTCCCGGCGGGAGCACCCATGTATAGTTCATGTCATTGAAACTGCTTTCCTCTCTGCTGTATCTTGAACCTGCCGAGATACCTGTTTCCAGGTGCATCACTTCATATCCGAACCTTATATATTCCATGTTCTCATTGATCACGCTGACCACAAGTCCGGACCAGTCGGGCTGTAAAAGAGTGGTCTGATGCTCGTTGATCGTGAAATGCTTTTGGACAAGATCGACCGGGTCTTCGGACGATCCGTACAGAGCGGTATATCTTCCGGGTTTCAGGAATATGCTCTTACCGGGCGAAGCTTCGTCAGCTATGATCCCTTCACCGCTTTTATAGATCTTGATACCTGGCTCCCATCCGGGAAGAGACATAGAAGGCACAAAGAGCCTTCCGTAGCCAAGTTGATCGTCAGCTCCTTCCACAGCTATCTGTTCTTCGGGTGTCCCGCTCAACCATGTTTTGTAAGTTCCTGCGAAAGCGAACGAAAAAACAAGCAATATTAATACGATAGAAGGTCTGATAGGATTATCCTTTATTTTTAGTAAAATAGTCAACTATTTTCACAAGAAATTCATGCGTACCTTTTTTTATAATGTCTCCGGATATTTTTATAAAAAAAGTAACATCGTAGTTCTTGATATCTCTCTTTTCATCTATTCTGTGAGATACAACAACGTTCCGGTTCCGGTCTTTAAGTTCCATGATTATATTCAGATGGGCCTGAATTGAGTTTACGCCTCTGTATATCTCTATGTTATTGATCGTTCCCGTAATAAAATAATCCGGCGTGCTGGAGATAAAATCCCTTCCGCATTCCTTGAATATTCCTGCTGCGTTTATATGATATATCAGAAGCTCAGGTAACGCCCTGTCCGGTCTGAGAGCCCAGTTGTTCTTTTCGTCAAAGGAAAGTTTGTGTAGAGATTCTCTTATTACTATTGAATTCCTGTCGTATACGCGATTCATCTCAAAATTAAGGACTTCGACCCTTGCATTTATAGGAAGGGAAGAAATATTAAATCTGCTCATTTCTTCAGGATCAGGTATGTAAGAGAGTACATAATAATCCTTCATTGTTTTTATACTGCAGGCTGATATTATCAGGAATGCGAATATGAGAAAATATTTATTAGTCACCGTCTTTACCTCTAATTAAAATATCAGGATTGTCTCTTATGAGGATCGCAAACTCGTTTATGTTCTCAAGTGTTTCTTTGAAGAGTTCGATAGAGCGCAGTATGTCGTTTCTGCCCTGAAGGAAAGTCCTGTCGATCGTTGAAACAGTTGACTCTGATTTTTTCACCAGTTCATTGAGAGATGTTATCAGCACGTCGAGGTCTTTGGAATTTATCTTACGCATGATCTCGGCAAGATCTTTAAGTGAACTGTCAAGTTCTTCCGACTGAACCTTTTTGTCAAGATTTCTTAAAGCTTTTGCGGCGGCTGACGATGCGTCTGAGACATTATCTATCATTACAGAGCCTTTTCTGAGGATATTCTTGAGCTCCTCATTGTTGTCCGCCAGAAAATCGTTCGCAGCCGTTATCAGAGTATCAAGCTTTCTTGAATCATCTTCAAGCTGCGATATAAGATCCACGAATTTTTGAGCATTCTCTTGTTCGGTGATGAATATCAGGTTGTTCAGCAGTGATTCGATCTTTTGAGCTATTATTTCGGCTTTACCGGTAATATCGTTGAACAGATCGGACCCGGCTTTTATGAATTCCTCGGGCTGAAGAGTCCTGTCTTCGTTATCTCCTCCGGTGATCTCGATCTGTTTCAGTCCGGTCGCGATGCTCTGATACGAAAGGTTCGCAGTAGCGGTTTCTTTAATAGGAGTTCCCTGCTTTACGCTTACCGTCACTATGATCTCAGATATGTCCTCGGGATTGACCACGATGTCCACGACTTTTCCAATATTGATCCCATAATATTTTACATCGGTACCTATGTTCAATCCGGTCACGGACTGTTTCTGTAATTTGATGTAGTAAGTATCGTTTCTTGACATTATTTTTTTACCGACCAGGAGGAACAAAACATAAAATACTACTATTAGAGAGATAGCTAGAAGCGTTAATACCCGAATCTTTTGTGCTCTTGTTACCATTTTATCCCCGTCTAAGAATTTGTTCGATGATAAAATAAGAAATTTAAACTTGAATATCTACATAAAAATAAATTATTATGAACCGCATGAATATTTGACCGTTTAAGTAATATGTTTGACAATCGGTAATAAAAGAATTATTTTTCACGCTGCAGAATAATAAAACAGGCAGAAAATGAATAAGCTCAAATACATAATAACCTTAATAGCATCAGTTTCGGTACTGCTCTTCATTTCTTCGTGCGACCAGGAAGATCCCTTAACACCCGAAACAGATAAATATGTAACATTTGACAGGGACGGGTCAGTAATTCCTTCAAGGATACAGTTCTCGAAAGACATGATATATTTTTTCAGGCTTTCTTTCGACTCGAATTATTTACCGGAAGACAGCATCAGCGTACTAGCTTATTTTACTTCAGGTACCGACACGGTAAGTATCGATCTTTACGATGACGGCATCATTGACGATTCTCTCAGGAACGATCTTGCCGCGTCCAACAATATATGGTCGGGCGGTATAAACGCTCAAAGTTATCCGGCTGAAGGTGACTGGCGGCTGAACATTGAATCGGTAAATGGAGAAAACCTTATAAAAGAGTATGAACCTGTGGAAGGAATAAGGGTAAGATCGAATACAGCGCCGGATATCGTTTCTGTAACGGGATTGAACGAAAATGACACACTGATCTCAGGTTTTAAGACAAGAAATATTGTTGTCAAAGTAGAAGATCCCGATAATGACGCTGCCGGCTACAACGACAATCAGACTCTCAGACTGGAGATAAGGAACAGGGACAACATTCCCAAGGATTATGAATTTACAAGACAGAACCCGCTTTCGGATATTGTATTTCAGCTCGATTCAACTTTAGCCGCGGGTTTAAAAACCAACAACAGATACAACTTGACGTTCATAGCAACTGATTATTATGGAGAAAGTGACAGTCTTAAACTGGATTTTATAAGGATCGAAAATCTTCCTCCGACGATAGTAAGTACGGAACATCCCGATACGATAAATACGGCTGAACAGGGGGTTTTCTGGATAAGGTCATTAATAAACGACCCGCAGGGGCGTCTTTCATATCAGGATATAGAAAGGGTTATGATAACAATAAACATGCTGGAATATGAGCTTCTCGATGACGGGGATTTTATAACGAGCGGCGACGAAACTGAGAACGACGGGTTATATTCAATTGGTTTTTCTTATAACCAAGGAGCTTCAGGAACTTTCAGTTTTTCAATAACGGCATATGATAAAGCAGGAAATATCAGCGAGATATATCAGTCGGCCATAGTTCTGTCGGCCAAGAATTCTAAAAATATTAATACCGGAAATGATAATGAGACTTATTACAATTATATCGATCCTTTTAAGCTTAAGTAATATATTTTCTGCCTTCATTCCTTCTGGAACCGGACTTTATGAGAAGGGCGTTAAGGGATGGGAGACAGAAAGCGACAGGCCTGAAGGTAATTTTATACTGGATATTGTCGAGAGTAAAAATACTGTTTCAGAGCCCGACACTTTGATATTCTCAGCGACAGGCGCCGGATTTTCGACCGCATATAATACGCTTGACGACATAAGTGAACTTATATGGAGAAATTCATATGTGGGTCACGGCGGATCGAGCGCCATAGCGGTTGACAGGTTCAGCAACATCTGGATGACAACGGCCGCAGATTCGTTTATCGCTGATGTTGACGAATTTCTGCCGGTCGGATCTGGAGTTCACATGTCGCCGGATTCGGGAAAGACATGGACGCACTTTCCACAGCCGGGTATCACGCCTGTTCAGGGACTCGCTTACGATATCGCGTGCGACAGTCTGGGCGGCGTATGGATGGCGTGCTTCGGGCAGTCGATACAAAAATCCGATGATGCCGGTCAGACATGGAGAACGCTTACATGCGACCACAAGGAATGGTCTCCGATCAACTATATGAACCAGCGAATGTTCTCCGTTCATATCACCGGATCGGGAAATCTCTGGGTCGGCACTGCCGAAGGAGTTAATCTCTGTACGGAATACAATACACCCGACAGTCTGAGGGAATGGAAGCAGTTCACATATGCGGACGGTCTGACAGGAAATTTCGTAACTGCCGTAAAATCTTTGTATGATCAGGCGGAAGGTAAAGAATATGTTTATGCGGCGACCTGGCTGGCGGAGAGCTCTGCCGAGAGCAACGGTGTTTCATATACCAGTGACAACGGCGCAAGCTGGAATAAATGCCTGACCGGTGAGAAGATATACAATTTCGGGTTCAGCGGGACTGATGTTTACGCCTGCGGTGACAACGGGCTCTTCAAAAGCGCTGACAGAGGAAATTACTGGGAAAAGTATGTGATCAGAGCATGGTCAGATATCAAAAAAGACTATGTCGATGTTGGAAAAGTGTATTCCTTTCTATATCAGAATAGTATTATGTTCGTCGGGACGGGGCAGGGTATGGCTGTCAGCGAAGACAACGGGAACACCTGGTACATGATCGAAGCCTATGAGCCGTCGTCAGATTCTTCTAATGATACTTACGCTTACCCTAACCCGTTCTCTCCCCAGAAATTCGGAGAGGTTAAGATACAGTTCAAGCTTAACAAAAATTCTCAGGTCACATGTGAGATATTCAATTTCGCGATGGAGAAGGTAAGGACAGTTATATCTTCCGAATATTACGAAGCCGGGGAGAGTTATATGGTATGGGACGGAAAGGACAGTTACGGCAAAACGGTCGCCAACGGTGTTTACTACTACATTATAAGATATGACGATGAGAAAGTCTGGAATAAAATTATAATATTCGAATAACGGAAATCCGATGAAGAAACAATTAGCAATATTTATTCTTATTACCGCCGCATTTCTTGCAGCTTCAGAGACCGCAGGTTATGCCGGTGCATTTTTGCGTTACGGACTCGATGCAAGATCAGAGAGTCTGGGAAGGGCGGTCACGGCTGATACACGCTCGGCGTACTCTCTCTTTTTTAACCCCGCATCCGCATCTCATGTAACTGAAAGGCAGGTTTTGTGCGGGATGAAAATACTTTCAATGGACAGGAAATTCGCGTATCTGTCTTATGTCCATCCAATAAATAGAGGCGCGACGGTCAGCGGAGGTATTCTTTACACAGGAACAGGCGATATAGAAGGAAGGGACAAATACGGGGATCAATTTGCCACATATTCGTATAATGAAAACTTATTCTATCTTAATTTCGGTCTCAGGCCAAAAGAATTTCTCTCAATTGGAGTTACTGCTAAACTGATCTGGGCGAGATTTCCTGAATTAGATCACTCGGAAGAGACAGTGTCCTCTCTCACTTTCGCCTATGATATCGGAGCGATCGCGGTCTTACCAAAATATACGGATCTCTCATTCGGGTTGAGCGCCCGGAATGTTAAGGGAAAGAATTCATGGGACAGTTCGGATGTCTGGAGCGACGGTTCATCCTCCTACGATTATTTCCCGGTATCATGGTCGGCAGGCGCGGCATGGAACCCATCATTCAACAGGGAGCTCTCGTTCTACGCTGATATCAATTCGATCGATCTGAAGGATTACGGGCACGGTTTTGGACTGGAATGGATCAAAAAATTCGAGAACAATAACAGCTCGATAGCTTTCCGCGCCGGCACAGTATCCGGCTGGCTCAGCCTCGGTTTCGGTTACGAATTCGTCATCAGCAGCAAGAAGATGATCGTTGACTACGCCTACACGCATGAAGATATTTCGGTCTGGGATCCTCATACGGTCTCATGGAGGTTTTATTTCTAACAGAAGGAATTACGCATGATCAGAGGATTATCGGTTTTACTTACTTTTATATTATCGGGATTAGCCTCAGCTGATTCA
>JAQVNT010000153.1 GCA_028702975.1 Candidatus Delongbacteria bacterium | reverse complement strand
AGTCGAAAAACTTCAGGCAGAAAAGAAGATCGTCAGGATAGGCAAAGAGGTCAAGAGGGAATTTTATCATAAGGCTAATTTTGAAGCCCTTCAGGCCAAAGCTTCGGAAATACTTGAAAGGTTCCATGCGGAATTCACGCACAAAGACGGTATGAGTAAGGAGGAGCTGAAAACCAAGATCTCGCCGATACTCGATACTGATCTCTTCGATGCAGTGCTGAGCATAATGTCGCAGAACAGGATAGACATAGCGAACAACCTCGTCAGCCTCAAGAAGTTCAAGGTGCAGATCGACCCGAAGATGCAGTCCGCGCTCGACGCAATAACGGAAGACCTCAAAGAGGATGCTTTCAATCCGAGGACAGTGAAGGATATTTCGGAACAGTTAAGCCTGCCGTTAAAGGATGTCAGGCAGTACGCTGGGATGCTTGCCTCAAAGGGTGAGCTCGTTAAGATAGATGATGAATTTTATATATCGAAAGAAGTTCTCGATAAGGGTAAGGAGATGATAAAGAATGAGATCGACAGGTCGGGTCCGCTTAAGATAGGTCAGATATCGGAGCTGTTCGGCAGTTCAAGGAAATATGTCGTGCCCATAATGGAATATCTCGATAAAACAGGGTTCACAAGGCGGAACGGCGATGTCAGGGAGCTGGGGTAGCATGTATGAAATAGACTTCATATCGCTTCCGGGAATTACAGGCAGGATCGGGATGGGCCGGGCTCCCGGCTACGGTTCGGACAGGTTCGAGGACTTCCGCTCGATCAAGGCTCAGGGAATATCGAAGATCTACTGCCTTCAGGAGGAGGACGAACTCCAGTACCTCACGAACGGAGAGGATGATTTCGAGAAAAGACGGGAGTATCTTACTTCAATAGGTATAGATTTCGTGAGCTCGCCCATAGGAGATTTCCGCATCCCGACAGTTGAGCAGGCTCATGAACTTACAGATATGATCTTAAACGATGTCAAGTCAGGTAAAGATATTCTTATACATTGCATGGGTGGACTAGGCAGAACAGGAACCATCGCCGGCTGCACGCTTGTCCGTTTTGGAATAGCGCCTGAGATCGCCGTAATGACCGTCAGAACAGTTCGGCCCGGCACACTCGAAACAGATCAGCAGTTGGAGTTTGTTACAAATTCTTTTAATAAATCTTGACTAATCGTAATATTTGCATTATATTTGCAAATGTCTAAACAAAAACGGAGTAATTCATGTTAATATCTGTTAAAATTGAAAATTTTCGTTCAATAAAACAACCGTTGAATTTAGATTTTAATTGTGCGAATAAGATAAGTAAAAAGGATTTACCGGATAATATTTTTGAAATCAACAAATCTAACTTAGTAAAAAGCATAATCTTCTATGGCAGAAATGCCTCAGGAAAAAGTAATATTATCTTGGCTCTTCAAGCTTTAAGTTTCCTAGTTAATGAATCTGACAAATATAAACATGGAGAGAGAATAGAGCCATTCGAGCCTTATCTTTTCGAAACTGAAATGCAAGGCAAACCAATAAAGATTGAAGTTGATTTTTATGGAATAAAAAGTAAAATTAAATATAAGTATTCGATAGCTTTTGACAGTAATGAAATATCTGAAGAATCATTGAATTTTTATCCACAAGGTGTAATAACAAAGCTTTACGAAAGAAGACAAAGTAAGATTACTTATGGAGAACAATACAGGGGAGTAAAAAATCCTATTGAATCCAATCTTTTGTCTAATCAGCTGTTTTTATCGAAATCAGCAAGTATGAAAGTAATGTATTTAGATGAAGTTTATTTAAGTTTAACGAAACACTTTCATATTGATACGAGAAATGATGAAATGACAGGTTCTGCTGTAATAAGATTTTATAGTGAAATAGCTATGAAAGAAAATTTCTTCAAGAAAAATATTATCAAACTGCTCCAGGCAGCTGACACGAATATTATCGACTTTGATTCAATAGAAACAATCGGTGCTGAAGTAAAATTTAAAAAAAATGTCCCCAAAAAGGTAATGAATGAAATTAAAAATCAGACTTTCTTTGAGACAAATACAAAGCACAAGATGTTTGAAGGCGGAAGAGAAAAGGGGTTTGCTTCACTAGATATTTATGACGAATCGCTTGGTACACAGAAGTTGTTTGCGATAGGCTGCATGATAATTGATACTTTATCTGACGGGGGCGTAATAGTTATTGACGAACTTGATAAAGGGCTTCATCCTCTGCTTACCCGGATGCTTATAAAATTGTTTCACAGCAAGAAAAATAATCCAAAAAATGCACAATTGATATTCGCTACGCACGACGGTACTCTTATGGATCTTGATTTGTTCAGGCGGGATCAGATTTGTTTTATCGAAAAGGAATATGAAGGTTATACTACGATTACAAAGCTTAGTGATTATACAGGCGTCAGAAAGGGTATTCCTTTAGAGAAATGGTATATGAGCGGCAGATTTAAAGGTATTCCGGTTATCAATGATGTTGAGTTGGAGTTCTAATGCCGATACCTGTAAACAAGCGGATTCTGATATTAACAGAAGATGAAAAATCGTCAAAATATTATTTTAATGCTTTCAAAAAAGATGAAAAATTGAGAAGAGACCTCGGAGCCGTGAGTGTGGATATTTTCCATCCGAAAGATTACAGCCCTTTGGGATTAGTAAATGATGCAAAAGAACGGAAAAAGAAGGCAATAAGGGGAAAAAATAAGTACGATGAAATATGGATTGTGCTTGATAGGGACGGACATGCGAATTTTGATCAAGCCTTAAATACAGCTCAGGCAAATCAGATTAATGTTGCCCTTTCGATCAGATGTTTTGAATACTGGGTTCTGCTTCATTATGAATATACTACCCGCGGATATAGAAAATGCGATGAAATAATAAACCATATCAAAAAAAATCATCTAAAAGACTACTCAAAAGCGTATTGCTGTTATGAAGATCTTATAGATAAAGTCAATACCGCAATAAAGCATGGAGAGATGGTTGTAAAGCATTGTAAAAGAGATTTAGATTCAGGAATTAAAATATACGATTTAGCTGCATATACTAATGTCCATGAGCTTGTAAAGAAACTGATTGATCCGAAAAAGTATTGGGGTTAATTACTAGCTTCCCTATCAAGTATCTTCTCAAGATTCAGCCAGTACTCTGGAGATTGCCCGAAAACAGCGCCTAATTGGATAGCCGTTTTAGGTGGTTTGGATCACCTGAATATCTTCAGTTTCTGGCCGATCATGAGATTATCGGAGTAAAGGTCGTTGTCTGTTTTTATCTTCTTTATTGAAGTTCCGAATTCTCTGGCTATTCCCGACAGAGTGTCCCCGCTTTTGACGGTATAAATGTCCGCGCTGCCCGAATACAGGTTTTCCGAAACTGAATTTCTTGAAACAATGAGTTTTTTACCGATAATTATTTTATCTGACTTGAGGTTGTTCATAGCCTTGAGCTGAGCAACGGACATTCCGTGAGCTTTGGCTATCTTGCCGAGGCTGTCGCCTTTTTTTACAATGTAATTGTCTATCGGGGATGAAGTCTTTTTCAGCAGCGTTTTGCTCACTTTTTCAACCAGATCGGCGTCAGGTACGCTTCCTGCAGGGACCAGTATTTTAAACTCGCCGGGCGGGATTATTACTTTATTAAGAGGAGTATATTTGGCACGCCGGAATTTACTTATCTTTATCCATGGATTTATTTCGTAAACTTCAGCCATAGTTGTTCCCTGGGCTTTTGCCCAGTCTTTAAGTTCGTGATACCCTTTTGAAACGACTTCCGCTTCCCTGTATTTCTCAAAAAGCGGTTTATCGAGATCGAACTCCTTACCGAAGATCTCTTTCTGATATTCAAAGATCATTTTTATCGCGATGGACCTGTAAACATAATAATCAGTTTCTTCAGCTCGCATTATGACCTTAAAAAAACAGTTCGCCCCCTGACTTTTTACATCTCTGAGCACATTACCGATACCGGCATTATAAGAGCACATGGCCAGAAGCCAGTCGTCTATGCCGTTCCTCTGAAGCTCGGTATAGTTAGCTTTCAGGTATTTCGCAGCGGCTTCTGTCGATTTGAAAATGTCTCTTCTTTCGTCAATATAATCTGTGATCTTAAGGCCGTAGGCTTTGCCCGTCTTCGGCATGAACTGCCAGATGCCTGCCGCTCCGGCGTGAGAAGTTGCGTTCGGGTTGAGCGCGCTTTCGGCAATTGAAAGATATTTAATGTCTTCAGGAATCCCGTACTCTTTAAGAACTTTATCGAAATAAGGAAAATATTCTCCGCTTCTCGGAATGTATCTGGATGCAGCTTTGATCTCATTTTTGAATATCTTCTGAAGTTTTTCATAAGCCCTGTCGCTGGAGAGGTCAACTTCATATCCCGCAAAACTGTATTTTCTCGGGATCTCGAAATCCTCGTTAACCAATGTCATTGAGCTGTAATAACTCAGTTCGGCTTCGAGCGAGTCGATCTTGAAAAGAAGATAAGACTGGTTATCGTTGAGAGATTCGATGACAGAGTAAAGCGAATCGAGAGGTGAAATGGTATTTACACTATCAGGGACTTCTGCTTCTGAATATTCTGTTTCTTGTGACGAGTCGCTGACCGTCAGAGTGTCGAAAAGTGCAATGTCAGCGCCGGTACTAAAGTTCGGCGAGAAACCGCTTTCATTTATGTAACTGGAATTGCCGCATCCTGCCAGAATGAACATAATGACGGGTACGGATGCCTTGAGAATTGTCTTAATATACTTCATGAATACTGCACCACTTTCACTTTATTTCAAATATAACCGG
>JAQVNT010000152.1 GCA_028702975.1 Candidatus Delongbacteria bacterium | reverse complement strand
AGAGACTGGCCAACGCCCATTCTGTCGTTTATGTCTTTTCTTATCTTGAGCGACTCTTTATAATTAATTATTGCCTTTTCATTATCGCCGAGCAGTCTGTAGATATAACCGATGTTGTTAAAAATTATCCCCAGGAGTTCCGAACCGGGCGAAGACGGATATTTTTTGAGCTTCCTCAGTCTGTTCTTGTTTATGGCGGCCCGTTCTTCCGTCACTATATTTTTTGCAAGAGCAATGGCTTTATTGAGATATTCGAGCTCCTTTTCAGGTTCCTCTTTGAACCCGTAATACATTCCGATGTAATTGTAAGACCTTGCCATGCCGTAACTGTCGGAGAGTTTTTTATAGAGCGAAAGGGCTTTTTCGGCGGTATTCTTGATCTTATCATAACGGTGTGTAAGTTCGTTGGTCACGCAATAGTCGGCGTAACATTTTGCGATCAGCTTGTCATCTTTTGTTTTTTTCGCCAGCTCAATACTCCTGTCCGCGTCGGCGAAACCCAATTCGTTCTTCCCGAGGAATACATATATTTCCTCTCTGAAGAGAAGTGCCTCGACAGCGCTCATAATGAGTGAATTTTCGGCATCGAACGCCTCTACTGCCCTTGTAAAATACTCGATACCTTCGTCGTTGGCATAGACTTTCATGGCGTTTTTTCCCGCCGCGATAGAGTAGACGGAAGATTTGCCGTAATTTTTAGCATTGTGATAGTGATATGAAAGCATGCTTAAATACTGTTCTTTCTTTTTCCTCGCTTTTTTCTCCAGCATCGCGCCGACTTTTCCGTGGGTCTCTCTCCGTTTTGCAAAAGAGAGCGTATTGTAGGCAGTTTCGCATGTAAGGATATGCTTAAATATGAATTTGCCGGTATCGCTGTCATCGGTCAGGATAAGGTCGAGAGATCTCAGGCTGTCGATCGTTCGTTCAAGGGTACCTCTTTCTTTGAATAGTCCGAACAGGACATCCTTTTTGAATTCTCTGCCCAGAACCGAAGCTGTCTGAAGAACTTCCCTGTCCTTAATATCAAGCCTGTCGATCCTTGAAAGAATAACTCCCTCCACCGAGTCGGGCAGAGCGACCGAAGCCGGATCTCCCGAAAAAGACCATCCTGCGCCGGGCGTTTTAATTATCAGGCTTTGTTCGATAAGGGATTTTACGAGCTCCTCAACATAGAAAGGGTTGCCCTGAGACTTTTCGATTATCAGTTTTTTAAAACCTTCCGGAAGTTCTTTTACCTGAAGAAGATCAGAGATCAGCTCGCCTGTCTCGGGTCCGGAGAGTTCCCTGACCCTGTTCTCAAAAAGCAGATTTGAGCTTTTGAAGGCGGTAACGGCCGCAGAAGGTCTGCTCGCCAAAAGAAAAAGAGCGGGTCTGTCGTTCATGTTCCTTAAAATGTATGAAAGGAGATCCGATGAAGAAGTGTCTGCCCAGTGAAGGTCTTCCAGAATGATGCAGAGGGGCTGTTTGCCGGATTCGAGGATCAGTATCTGAAGAACCATATCGAAGAATTTCTGCATTTTAATGCTGTTGTCAAGCTTTCGTACAGCTTCAGTTCCCGAAAATTCTATGCCCATTACTTCGCCTATGACCGTCAGCCAGTTCTTTAAGGCGGGATCAAGAGAGTTTATGTATGAGGATATCTTTTTCCTTTTTTCTTCCTCCTGATCTGAGTCGGTCAGTCCGAATATCGACTTTAGTATTTCGATCCAGGGATGGTACGAAAGCGGCTTCCCGTAAGACAGACAGTTGCCTTTGCGGATAAGGAAATTTTCTTTCTCAAGCTTCTTCTCGAGTTCTCTTAATATACGCGATTTGCCTATTCCCGCCTCGCCTTCAAGTGTAAAAGCCGCGGTTCTGCCTTCCATGACTTTCTCAATCGCCTTTCTGAAATTTAGAAGCAGATCCTTGTTCCCTATCAGCTTTCTGCTTTCCGAGATCCATTCCTTCAGGAGCGTTCCGCCCTGTTTTGAGGTTCCGTCTATAAATTCGTATGTTCTAACCTTACCGGCTTTTCCTTTCATTTCCTTATCATCGGAAGCTCCAAAGCTAAAAGTGCCGCCAGTCTTTTTATACACCCTTTCTCCGACGGTGATCTTTCCGGGTACTGAAGAAGCTGCTATTCTGGCTGCTGTGTTGACCGCGTCGCCCATGACCGTTATCTCCATTCTGCCTGAAGTGCCGATCGGAGTGATGAATACCGAACCTGAATTTATGCCTGTCCGTATTGTTATATCCTTTAATTTGAGGTCGTCTGCGATCTCTTTTGAGAAAAGGACCGCATGCCTGTCGTCGTTATCGAGCTTTGAAGGGAAGCCGAAAACCACGAGCGCGCGCAGGCCGTCCTTGTAGAAGTCGAGCTTGTTTATCCAGCCGCCGAATTTTTCCGCGCCTTTGAAAAGAGCATCCAGGATGGTCTTGGATATCTCTGACGCTTTTTCAGGTTTTTCATCGAACGGTATCGAGCTGAAATGCATAAAAATTACCGCAGCTTTCCGGTGTTCCCCGTCGCTCTGATCAAAAGTGATCCTTGTCTCGATCTGTCTTTTAAGCCATTTCGGGAAATATCCGGTCAGGCGGGCTCTCTCTTCTTCCGCGCTTTCTACCGGCAGTAAGGACTCAGGGCGCATGGAATTGTTATCGTCATCTGTAATGCTCTTAAAACGGTATAGATCCTCTCCGGTTTTGCTGCATTTTACGCCCGGAACGAGTTTTTTAACGGAGCCGCTTATTACTGTCTCTCCTCTTGAGGCCATGTCCAGCATCCCGATCACCCTGAAGCATGATCTTCCGGCAAGGACAAACCCTTTTCCCGTATTTAAAAAGAAAGATCTGCCGCTGTTTACAGCTATATGTATGCTGATGGTGAAATTTCCGCGCAGGGTTTTCACATTGCCGGCTTTTTTAACGAATTCTGAACATTCATCAGCGGCTTTAAGCGAACCTCGGGCGTTATCTTTGTCAAAAAGCGCAGAGATCGCGTCGCCTCCAAAGAAGAAAATATCTCCGCCGTTTTTGAGTATGATCTCAACAAGCGGACCGAAAAAAAGATTTATTATGCGTGTGACCTCTTCCGAGCCTTCTCTCCCTGCGGCCGCAAGACTTTCGCTCATTTTTGTGAATCCTGAAATGTCGGCGCAGAAAATTATGCCGTCTATCATTTCATGCGTGTTTTTGCGGTCCGGGGATGCCACTTTTCGCGGGAGAAAACTTCTCATTGCGTTTAATATTTTCTGATCCTGAGAGGTATTCAACTCATAACTCCGTAGGTGCTTATTTATACTTTCCGACCTCTTTCATAAGAGCTTTCTTCTGATTTTCCAGCATTTCACGGTGTTTTTTCGTGTCTTCTTTAAGATTATCGAGTATTTCTTCCACCGAAGGTGACTCAGAATCAAAATATTTGAATATGCTTTTGTCGAGCGCAGAATCTTCTATCGAGTGAGCGACGGAAACCGCCCTTACAAGATCGATACCCTCTTTATCCGCCTTTTCGTACTCCTCATTAATATAATCTATTGTCTGCTCAATAGCCTGGAAAGTAAGGTTGTCAAGAAAGAAATAGATCTCGCCGGTCTTTATCTTAGGGATGATCTGTTTGAGCCACGCCTCGTGCTTTCTTTCCTCTTCCACAAGAAAAGGCCAGAGCTTAAAGGCCGGGAATTTTTTCTGATAGAGCGAATACAATCTTGCAAGCTGTCTTTCAAACTCGGCCTGTTTGCCGATAAATGAGATCTGCTCTTCTCTCGATTTCATAATTGCTCCGTATTTGATTTATTTGTTAATCTGATTGTATCCGAACACTTTTTTCAAAATTTCTGTCACCCTAGCAACGGGATCTTTTCTGATCTTGAGCTCTTCTTTTGCGATGAGCAGGAACATTCCGTCAAGCGCTTTCTGAGTGATATATTTGTCAAGATCGGGATTAACGGCTTTTTCGCCTGTCAGCCATGTCGTTTTATTGTATGCGGTAACAATAGGATTCCAGTATTTCGTCACTTCCACTGTCTCGACCGCGTTCTTAACGACGGGGGTGAATTCAGCTGTCAGGGCTGCTGAAGTTGTTCTTTTCAGGTATTCCGTTGCGGCGTTATCGGCCCCTTTCAGAATTCCCATAGCGTCATTTATCGTCATGTTCATCACGGCGCTTTTCAGTATCGGAAGAGCTTTTTTCGATGCTTCCTCAGCCGCGCGGTTCAATGATTCCTCAAAATCCTTTACTATACTTTTAAGCCCCAGATCTTCTACCGTTTTTGACCTTTATGGCCTCGGGCGGGAACGGTATAACAATAAGCGGGTTCTTGTAAAAACCGTCGGTCTTAGACGTCTCGAACACGGTGTTCGTGGCTCCCACGACAAGAGCTTCCTTAAGTCCGCGGATGATCTCTTCGGTCGTCAGTCCCGGAGCCTGTCCTTTAGCAGCCGACTGTGCAAACTGGTTTAAAACTTCCGCGCATCCTGTCAGCAGCAGTAGAGCGGATATCAGAACAACGATCTTACTTTTCATTTCTTTCTCCGGTTTTTTAATATTCAAATATATCAAAAAACTGACAGATAGTAAAATGTTAAATATTTATAAGATCTCAATGCTTATAACATTATCTTCCCTTTTCCTGTCGATCAGTATCACGGACGGGTCGATCCCGGCTTTTGCCGGAGCAACATCGGTGATTATCTCGAAGGTGGCGGAATCTGTATTTATAAGGTATTTTTTCATATAAATCGGTTCGTCGTCTTTATTCAACAGTCCGATATTAAAATAATCGTTCATGACTATCTTCGATTCCGCACCGAGAGAATCCGCTTCGAATTTCTCCGCAGTGAC
>JAQVNT010000151.1 GCA_028702975.1 Candidatus Delongbacteria bacterium | reverse complement strand
TTTTGTGCAGCTTACTGTCAATGTAAGTACCAACAGTACCATCGCCATCATTGTGATCTTTTTCATTATTTTCTCTCCTGAAAAGAGTTTTAATTTAACCGGGGTGAAATATAAACATAATAACATGCAATATCAATTATATTATTTACTTCAGGCACAAAAAGTACTTAGTTCATTTTGATCTCGGCATCCGCCGAACCGTCCCTGAATTTTATCTCGACCTGCTGGCCGTGAGATGTTATTCTAACGTCCGGAATTATCTTTGAAGTTTTTTTGTCTCTGACGATCGCATAGCCGCGGTTGAGAACAGATTCAGGATTGAGCGATCTGAGAATACCTTCAAAGCCTTCGAGCCTCATGTTCTCTTTATTCATTTTCTGAAGAAAATAAGCGTCGAAATTATCCTCGAGATTGTCAAGGCCGACCGTGTAATTTTTTATGATATCCGCAGGCATTTTGAAAGCATGCGAATTCTCGATACCCCTTATTATCTCTTTCTGGTAGTTGAAGTAAGATACGACGAGATTATTTATTCTTGATTCGTACTGCCCGATCTTGTGAAGCTCGTCGCTCATGTTCAGGCTGACCAGTTCGGCGGCGTGAGAAGGCGTGGCCGCCCTGACGTCCGCCACGAAATCAGAGATAGAAAAATCTATCTCGTGACCTACGGCGGATATTACCGGTAAGGCAGATTCCCAGATCGCCCTTGCTACTGACTCCTCGTTGAATGTCCAGAGGTCTTCAAGCGATCCGCCCCCCCGGCCTATGATGATTACATCTGCAAGTTCAGGGTGACTGTTAAAATACCTTATGCCGTCAATGATCTCCGTTTCCGTGCCTTTTCCCTGAACTCTCGCATTGAACAGATTTATGTTCATGAAGGGCGATCTGGAGCGGATCACTTTTTTGATGTCCTGGAACGCCGCACCTGTTTCCGCGGTCACGACACCAAGGTTCTTAACAAGTACCGGCAGCTTTTTTTTATGCGCCTGACCAAAAAGACCCTCTTCGAATAGCTTCCTCTTCAGAGCTTCGAACTGAGCCTGTAGATAACCTATTCCGGACAGTATCATCCGCTTTACATCTATCTGATATCTGCCTGCCGCTTCATAGACCGACACGCTTCCTTTGATCCTGATCTTCTGGCCGTTCTCAGGTGAAAAATCAAGTTTATCTCCAGTACTTCTCCACATTACGCAGCTGATCACGGCTCTTTCGTCCTTCAGGCTGAAATAGTGATGTCCCGAGCTGTGTCTCTTGTAATTGGATATTTCACCTTCTACCCAGATATCGTCGAATTCAGGCTCAAGAATCCCTTTGATCCTGATCGAGAGTTCGTGAACTGAATAAACCGATTCTTCTGCCGCTTTAGGTTTCTTTTCTTCGGCCGGTTCTTCCGAAATATATGAAAACAGATCGCTCATTTTAACCTCAGTTCCCCGTTATGCTCAAAACAGCACGCAATTCGACTTTATGGTTGGTATTTATCACACTTCTGGCATTATAATTCTTTGTCTCGTTGTAATTGTATGAATATGATAATGTCCCATTGAGTTTTCTTGATACTTTATATGTTATGTCAGGCGTGATCGTAATATTATCGGACTTACTTCCGTCTTCCAGCCCCTCGTATTCTTTTGCTTCCAGATCGTATTTATGAGTATCGTTCGAATTGTATGATACCGAAAGGCTGTAGTCTATGTCGTTATCCAGCCTTTTGCCGTTGAAAGGCCAGAAATCGAAAGGCACATCAAAACCTCCCTTCTGGTTGTAACCCGCGGAAAATCTAAAATCCCTTGAATACTTCTTCTCCCCGGACTGGATCGACCTGTTATCTTCGGAATAAGTATAAGCTTCTCTCATATCAAAAGAGTAGTTGTAGCTTGCAGAGAAATTGAACCCGTTCTTCAGGTTCAGCCTGATGCCGGCCAGAGGAGTAAAACTTGTCGAGTAACTGACTGATCTGATTTTCAGATCAGTGCCTGCGAGCTCAGGTATTCCTGTAAGATACATTTCAGGCGAGTCGCCCTCCACATACCACTGTGTTGCTTCGGAACCTGTTTTGGAATGTGATATTGAAATACTGCTTATGCTTTCTTTTGCCTTCAACATTTCCTGAAGCCCCGATATAGTCAACGAATAGTTTGGGATCATGAACGGGTTTGTGCCTGTCTTGCGGTGTTCTTCATCGGTGACCCACGGCCAGATAAATTTAGTTTCGCTGTCGCTTCCCGAGAAACCGTCGTTGTTGTTCTCCTTATATGATCTTGAAAAATCGTATGAAATGCCGTCAAGACTAAGATTTTTTGTCAGCCCCAGTTTTGTGCTGCTTTTGACCGACCAGCTTCCGCTCCATCCCGATGAAGTATAATCCAGGTCTTCCGGTCTGGTCGCAAAACCCAGAATGAACGCGGCATTGGCCTGATCGAGTGATTTAATATCGGAGAATGAATTTTCTCTTCCCTGAGAATATGAAAGTGAAATATCAGAAAGGTTAGTTTTTAGAAAATCCAGAACAGATTTTTTTTCAGTAACTGAAACTTTTGTTCTCTGAAATCTTGTCGCTCCTGCATCCTTTTCATCTTTATCTTCAGGGACTGCTGTTGAATCCTGAACAACTGTAACTTTTTTTTCGGGCAGGATCTTTTTCAGACCCGACTGTATGTCCTCTATCACGGTTTTTACTTTCAACCTTGAAGTCAGTTTGGAATCGTACCTGTTTTTTATGTTGCTGCTCGGCATGGTGCTTGAAAGGTTTGAAGTCCATGTATATCCGGTATTAAAGCTCAAATCGTTTGTCATGTATTTGTACATATTGAACTTCATGTTGTTTTTCAGCGAATTGTCGAAACTCGAGAGTTCGCCGAATTCGAGGCTGAAAAGATCACCCAGATCTCTGTTGTAAACCGTGACTATCGACTCATTCCCGCTGCTGTCTCTTACGGCGTCCTTATACATATCGGATCTCATCGTCAAAGCGTAGCTTGAATTAAGGAAAGGGAGAGGTGTCAGGCTTGTTGAGAAATTTCTCGTGAGCGAGAAGGATCTGCTTTCCGTTTCGCTTAACTTTCTTGACAGTGACGCCGTCTCGGATTGCGATGTCGTTACAGAGAAATTGTAGCTGTTCGGAAAGAAGGCGAATTTAACACCGCTGATAGACTTAAATAGAGACATATCCTTGCCCCATCCGAACGGGTTAATGCTGAACCACGAATCCGGGAGAGTAAGTCCGTAACCGAGGGTATAATTATATGATTCTGTCTTTTGAGATATATAACTTGCGTTCGAAGCATCACTGAACGATGCGTTGCCCGTGAGGTTCATGTTATCAAGCGTATATTTTATATACGGGCTTTTTGATTTTGAGTTCTTTCTGATCGAAAAGTCATAAGAATTTCTGGTAGTTCTGGTTCTCACGGAGTCGGGGATGTTATTTTCGTCAACAAGAATATCTGTCGTACTCTCATATTTTGTATATGAATCCGAATTATTATAGCTGTACCTCACCGGAAGTGCCAACCCCCATTTTTTTGGAGTGAGTTTATCAAGGTTCATTGAAGCGTTGAAGCTGGTATTTAAACTGTTGACGCCTGTTCCTCTCGTTTCTTCGATCCTGTGGAACTCCTGATCCTGTTTTGTCATTTCGGCATCGACAGTACCTATATCGGCGATTTTTAAATGAGTCTTGGCTCTCATCGCGGTTCCGGGCTCTTTCATAACTTTTGCAAGTCTGAGTTCATCCAGCCAGATCTCTGTATTAAGCTCTGTATTCTCCAGATCAAGGATCCCTGCATTGAAATATTTGACGGCCTGAAGTGTTGGATTCCCTCTGATCCCGATATATCTTTCAATATTTTCATTTTTATACTCTTTTAAAAAAAGAGAATCGACGGAATGTCCTCCGTCAGATCTTGCCGTTTTCAGCCTTGTCAGGTCGGAAAGCTCTATCACCATCTGATTGTTCACATCGTCGTTCTTCCACCCGTTTATCAGCTTTGAGCGGTATTCGTAGAAATTGACCGAATCTGTTCCGAACCTGTAGATAAAATACATGTCTCTGCCGTTATCCCACGCAGTGTCGTTTATCGAAGTTCCCCCGTGAATGAACATCTTTATCTGTTCATAAAGCAGATAATTCTCTCCCTTGAAAAGCTGCTTGGTGAGGAATGCGTATCTGCCGTTCTCGAATTCATCCTGAGTAAGGTAGGAGCTGAGACTGATATTCATTGAAAGCGACTGTTCCGGCTCAGGGTACCCGTCGTCGTTCAGCTTTTTTACTCCCGGTGGCGAATAATAGTCTTCTTTGTCTTCTTCGTTATTTATAGTTTTAGCTTCGATCTTGCCCACATTATCGCCTTTTGCGGCCCATTCATTACCTACTAGATCGAAATTGACGAAATCTATTTTAGTTGAAAATACTGTGTCCGTTGAATTGTTTACCCACAATTTAATATATTTCATTCTCGAAAGATCCGGCTCGCTGTTTAGAACAGAAGTAAATTCCTCCAGCGGTATCCTGTAGAGAGCAAAGCCTGATTCATACTCAGTACTTACGATATACTGTTCGCCCATGCCCGGGCTCGATTTCAGTTCCAGAGTATATCTGTAAGCATTGACTATTCTGTCAAGGTTACCGCCTCCGTCAAGGTCTTCCGAATCAAGCCTGCCGTTCTTCTCTGTCTTACAGAAGTTCCAGTACTTGTCCATCTGCGAATCCGGAGTGGGGTCTCCGTCAGACTCTGTAGGATGATCATCGAAAGATTTAAACTCATAAGGCTCTTTATCCCTAGGTGCGTTTGGGTCGAAAGTGAACAGAGCGTTGAA